>NZ_JARAMP010000070.1:0-2659 GCF_028802875.1 Seohaeicola sp. 4SK31
GTGGTTTTTGAACGAGCTGTGCTGCTTCACTTCCGGTAAAAGTGAGCGGCTACCATATTGATATTGAATCACACCCTTACGGATGACATTAATTTCTGGCTACATTTAAACCCCCTGAGGCCTGATAAAACTGGTCCGTCAGACCGCCACGGGAACAGCAGTTGACAAAGCCCCCCTTGGCGCACAACGTAGTCCTTTCTCACCCGGGGGGTCCCGACAAGGGGCTGAGAAACTGATGGTGCGGCAACGCATAGCGCAGTGACCCGACGAACCTGATCCAGTTCATACTGGCGTAGGGATGGTGTTCGGCTGTGCGGCATTGCCCTGCCTGTTTTTTACAGGCGTTTATCGCGTGGCTATTCTCCATTCAGTACGGCGGAGCTGGATCTCATTGCTATGAGCACGGAGATACTGACTCATGAAAGATCTGACACCAACCGTTACTACTGGACCCTTACCGGCATCCCGGCGCGTTTATCAGCCCGGAACGCTGCATCCCCAAATTCGCGTCCCTATGCGCGAGATTGATCTTCACCCTTCGGCTGGCGAACCGCCGGTTACGGTCTATGACAGCTCTGGCCCCTATACTGATCCCAGCGCTAAAATCGCTATCAACGGTGGCCTGCCGCGCCTGCGGGCAGACTGGATCGCCGCACGCAACGATATCGAGCTTTATGAGGGTCGCCATGTGCGTCCCGAGGATAATGGCTTTGCTGAGGGTGCCCGGCTGGTGCCCGAATTCCCGGTCCGCCACAAGCCGTTGCAAGCCAAGGCAGGACGCGCGGTCACGCAGATGGCCTATGCCCGCGCCGGGATTATAACACCCGAGATGGAATTTGTCGCCATCCGCGAGAACCTTGGCCGTAAGGCCGCGAAAGAGGCTCTGGTACGTGACGGCCAGGATTGGGGCGCGGCCATCCCCGATTTTGTGACTCCCGATTTCGTGCGCGAAGAAGTCGCCAGGGGCCGTGCGATCATCCCCGCCAATATCAACCACCCCGAGGCCGAGCCGATGGGGATCGGGCGTAATTTTCTGGTCAAGATTAACGCGAATATCGGTAACTCCGCCGTCACCTCCTCGATGGAGGAAGAGGTGGAAAAGATGGTCTGGGCCACACGTTGGGGCGCGGATACGGTGATGGACTTGTCTACGGGCCGCAATATTCACAACATCCGCGACTGGATCATCCGCAATTCTGCCGTACCCATCGGCACCGTTCCGCTTTATCAGGCGCTGGAAAAGGTCGAGGGTATCGCCGAAGACCTAAGCTGGGAGGTGTACCGCGATACGCTGATCGAACAGGCTGAACAGGGGGTGGATTACTTCACCATTCATGCTGGCGTGCGGCTGCATATGATCCCGATGACGATAAAGCGGGTGACCGGGATTGTATCGCGCGGCGGCTCGATCATGGCGAAATGGTGCCTGCATCATCACCGCGAAAGTTTCCTTTACGAGCACTTCGCTGAGATCTGCGAAATTGCCCGGGCATATGACGTCAGCTTCTCTTTGGGGGATGGGTTGCGTCCCGGCTCTATCGCGGACGCCAATGATGAGGCGCAATTCGCCGAACTGGAGACGTTGGGCGAACTGACGCAGATCGCATGGAAGCATGACTGTCAGGTGATGATCGAAGGACCGGGCCATGTAGCCATGCACAAAATCAAGGAGAATATGGACAAGCAGCTGGAGGTCTGCGGCGAGGCGCCGTTTTATACGCTCGGGCCGCTTACCACGGATATCGCACCGGGATATGACCACATTACCAGCGGTATTGGTGCGGCGATGATAGGCTGGTTCGGCACGGCGATGCTTTGCTATGTCACTCCCAAAGAGCATCTAGGTCTGCCTAACCGTGACGATGTGAAGATCGGTGTCATCACCTACAAGATTGCGGCTCATGCTGCCGATCTGGCCAAGGGGCATCCGGGAGCGCAGATCCGAGATGACGCGTTGTCACGCGCGCGGTTCGAGTTCCGCTGGGAGGATCAGTTCAACCTCTCGCTTGATCCCGAAACCGCGCGCTCGATGCATGACGAAACCTTGCCGAAAGAGGCGCATAAGGTCGCGCATTTCTGCTCCATGTGCGGACCGAAGTTCTGCTCGATGCGGATCAGCCACGATATCCGCGCCGAGGCGCAGAAGGACGGCATGGCGAAAATGGCCGAGAAGTTCCGCAAAGGCGGTGATCTTTATGTTCCTCTTGATAAGGTAAAGGAAATATAAGGGGTGACAGGTTCGCCGGAAGCGTAATATCGGAAAGACCTGTCACCAATATGCGGCTGGCGCAGCGCATCCCCAGCCAGATTGTCATGCACGTCGCCGCCAGCGTCCTGTTGGCGGCGAATTATATAGAGGTGATGCACCGTATCCAGTGGGAGTTTAGCCGCTCAACAAACGCTCGTTTTTTGCACCTGCGCAAACCGCCTCGTCCAACGCCGCCAAAAACCCCGTTCAAAACCCAAACAGTTGTTGAAGGTTTTTTGGCTTGCTGTTGATAGCAGACATTCGTAGTCGATGCAGCACCGGTTACACTGGGCTCAGACCAGACTTTCGCGGCATCACGCCCGAACGTCTGCTCTACTTCTCTTCCAGATATCTCCCCCAGCACGCCACTTACCGCTGAAGAAATTGCGCCAGATTGTGGTAAAGGTCACA
>NZ_JARAMP010000071.1:0-2513 GCF_028802875.1 Seohaeicola sp. 4SK31
TGAGAACGGCGGTGCGAAAGTCGGCCACGGTAGCGGCGGGATGAGCCTGCTGCGGGCGGCGTAAAAGTCGTCCACCTTTACCCTTTCTGGCGACAGGGAGGGCGGGAGGATTTTCACTGTGGATTTGTATCGGAAGGTTCGGCTGGCCTGTGCTGAGGGCATGAGCCAGCGTGAGGCGGCGCGGCATTTCAACATCTCGCGCGATAGCGTAGCCAAGATGATGGCGTTTTCGGTTCCACCTGGATATCGGCGGAAGGCGCCGGTCAAGCGACCGAAGCTGGATGCCTTCACCGGGATCATCGACGGCTGGCTGGACGGCGATCGGGAGGTCCCTCGCAAGCAGCGGCACACGGCGAAGCGGGTGTTTGAGCGGCTTCGCGACGAGCACGGGTTCACCGGCGGCTACACGATCGTGAAGGATTACATGCGGCAACGCGAGCGGCGCGGCCGCGAGATGTTCGTGCCGCTGGCGCATCCGCCCGGTCATGCCCAGGCCGACTTCGGTGAGGCGGTGGTAGTCATCGGCGGCATCGAGCAGAAGACGCATTTCTTTGTCATGGATCTGCCGCACAGTGATGCCTGCTTCGTGCGAGCCTATCCGGCAGCCACTGCCGAGGCTTGGGTGGATGGCCACGTTCACGCCTTCGCGTTCTTCGGCAAGGTGCCGGTGTCGGTCCTCTACGACAACGACCGCTGTCTGGTTGCGAAGATCCTGCCGGACGGGACACGTCAGAGAGCCACGCTGTTCAGCGGGTTCATGTCACATTACCTGTTCCGTGACCGCTACGGGCGGCCCGGCAAGGGCAATGACAAGGGCAACGCGGAGGGGCTGGTCGGTTATTCCCGCCGCAACTTCATGGTGCCGATCCCGCGGTTTGCGACCTGGGGCGCGTTCAACGATTACCTGGAGGCACAGTGCCTCAAACGTCAGGCGGATGTTCTGCGCGGCCAGTCCGAGACGATCGCGGAACGCCTTGAGCGGGATTTGGCCGCGATGGCTGATCTGCCGACAGCGCCATTCGATGCCTGCGATCAGGTCACCGGACGGGTCAGCTCCCAGGCACTGGTGCGCTACAAAACCAACGATTACTCGGTCCCCGTCGCCTACGGCCACCGTGACGTCTGGATCAGGGGATATGTCGACGTGGTCGTGATCGGCTGCGGTGGCGAGGTGATCGCCCGTCATCCCCGCTGCTACGACCGCGAGGACATGGTCTTCGATGCGGTGCATTACCTTCCGCTGATCGAGCAGAAGATCAATGCCCTGGACCAAGCGGCGCCCCTGGCGGAATGGGACCTGCCGTCGGAGTTCACGACCCTACGCCGCCTGATGGAAGCGCGGATGATCAAGGCAGGACGCCGCGAGTATGTGCAGGTTCTGCGCCTGCTCGAGACCTTCGACATCGACGACCTGCATGCCGCCGTAAAGAAGGCCCTGCAATTGGGGGCGGTCGGCTTCGATGCCGTCAAGCACCTTGTCCTCTGCCACGTCGAGAAACGGCCGCCAAAGCTGGACCTCGATGTCTACCCATACCTGCCGCGGGCGAACGTCGAGACCACATCCGCGGCCAGCTACATGGCCCTGATGTCGGAGGATGCGGCATGACCGACACCCCGAAGATCCTGCTCGCGGATCATCTCAAGACGCTGAAGCTGCCCACCTTCCTGCGGGAATACGAGAAGCTCGCCCGCCAATGCGCCGCCGAAGGGCTGGATCATGTCCAGTTCCTGGCACGTCTGGTCGAGCTGGAATTGATCGACCGCGAGCGGCGGATGATCGAGCGGCGTATCAAGGCCGCGAAGTTCCCGGCGACCAAGAGCCTGGACAGCTTCGACTTCAAGGCGATCCCGAAGCTCAACAAGATGCAGGTGCTGGAACTCGCGCGATGCAACTGGATCGAGCGACGTGAGAATGTCATCGCCTTGGGGCCCAGTGGAACCGGCAAGACCCATGTTGCCCTCGGGCTGGGACTGGCGGCCTGCCAGAAGGGCCTCTCGGTCAGCTTCACCACCGCCGCGACGCTGGTCAACGAGATGATGGAAGCCCGAGACGAGCGCCGTCTGCTCCGCCTGCAAAAGCAGCTGGCTGGCGTCAAATTGCTGATCATCGACGAACTGGGCTTCGTGCCACTGTCCAAGACCGGCGCCGAGCTCTTGTTTGAACTGATCTCGCAGCGCTATGAGTGCGGGTCCACGCTGATCACCAGCAATCTGCCATTCGATGAATGGACCGAAACCTTCGGCACCGAGCGCCTGACTGGCGCTCTACTCGACAGATTGACACACCACGTAAACATTCTCGAGATGAACGGCGACAGCTATCGCCTCAGCCAAAGCCGCGCCCGAAAGGCCCGAGCCGCCACCTGATCACACCTGACAGAATTGGCCCTCCGGGCCAATGCGCCATGGCACATGCCAACTATTTGGGGAGCGCACGCGCCATGGCGCTTAGTGCCCCGCCACTGGCCTACTTTTGCGCCGCCACGTGGCCGGTTTTGTCTCCGCCGTTGACA
>NZ_JARAMP010000073.1:0-2220 GCF_028802875.1 Seohaeicola sp. 4SK31
AATGCAGACCGCGCACGGTGCCGACGCGGGCGGAGAGGGAATGATTGTCCTGCACGAAATCAAAGGTGATGTCATGCGCGGCCAGAGTCTTGCGATTCCAGCTTTCCGAAAAGAAGCCGCGCGCATCGCCAAAGCGCGCGGGCGACAGGATCAGGACACCGGGCAATTTCGTCTGTTCAACTTTCACGCTTGCAGCCTTATCGGAAGATTCAACACGAATATCGCCTAGCAATCTAATCTTAGGTTGTCACCCTGTTGTTTGATGTACTTTCGAGCGATCTCGAGATCATGGATGGGTTGCAATTCATCTCGTCCGCTGACGCGCGGCGACTGCCTGATCGAGGTGCTTGGTGTTCCAGTAGATGATGATGGAGGCGAGTAGGTTGAGATCGGCCATGCCGCTCGAACGGTTCAGTGTTGATCGGAAGGAAGGGCGAACACCCCGCCTACTATCTTGCAGGCTATAATGGCACAGTCCCGTGCGATCCTCACTCTAGGCGTTCAGCGATCCACATCTTGATCAGTGCCTGACGGGTGATGCCGAGCTTCTGGGCCTGCCGGTCCAGACCGGCAACGACCCAGGTCGGGAAATCCACGTTCACCCGCTTGGCCTCGACATTGAGGCGGCGCGCCTTTGTCCAATCGACATGGGCGGACATGTCTTCGCCCGCCTCAAACCGTTCGTCGAATTCAGTCGCTTTCATAGTGGTCAATCTCCTGCGTGCGAGCGCGGCGCACGGAGATGATCCGCACCCGGTCGCTCCGGTATGTGTAGACAGCCGTCCAGTGCCTGGCCCCAATCATGCCAACCGCCAGAAAGCGTGGCTCATCCGTGACGTTGGCAGGGGCCTCGATCAGATAAGGATCATCCCAGAGGGCCTGGGCCTCATCAAAGTCGATCCCGTGCTTTTCACGGTTCGCGGCGCTTTTGTCGGGGTCATACTCGAACGTCATGAAGGGCAATATATGTTGAAAATGGTATAATTACTATACTTTTCAGCCGACCTACAATGACGAGATTTACTCAGCTAAAAAACAGCAACGCCGCCCGCATGTCCTGAGGACATGCGGGCGGCGTTGCTGGCCAGTCAAGAGGCTTGTGCGAGTCCGTCACGCTATCATCTGAACATCGCCAGCTGCTGAGGCTCCACCCAATAGCCCCGTTGACGCTTGGAGGCTTCCAGGGTGACCAGAGCCGCAACGGCCTGGTTCTCGTCCTCGAACCAATCCATCCGAACCTGACCGCCCTGCCCTATGCGGCCCCATTCGCGGTACAGCGTCCATTCGCCGAACAGGTTCGGCATGACCGCCATCCGGTAGAACCGGGCCATTTTCTGCGCAGGCTGGCGTTTCTCAAGATAGGTCTGCATGGCCGTCACAGGTGATACTTGCGCGCAATTTCGAGGGCTTCGGCCTGTTCGGTACCGATGTATTCTTTGGTGCTTTCAATACTGGCATGGCCGAGCAGCAGTTGGGCCGCGCGTAGGTTGCCGGTTTGCTGGTAAATATGGGTCGGGAAAGTCCGACGCAGCGAATGCAGACCGTAGAGGCTGGGATCGAGGTGGGCCTTTTCCAGCCAGGAGCGGAACAGCCGCCAAAGCTGGCTTTCGCTGAGGTGGGTGTCGGCCCACCGTGCCCCCTGCCCCGTGAACAGCCAGCCGTGCAGCGGCTTTTCTGAAGCTGCGAGATAGGCGCGCAAGCTGTCGCGCGTCCCGGAGGACAGGCGCGCCTGGACCGGACGCGCATTGCGCGTCTCGGTTTTCTTTTGTCGGATTTCGACGATTTCGCGCACCCCTGCCGGGGTGGCCACATCCGAGACCCGCAGGCGTACCAGGTCAGACCCCCGGAAACTGGTATCGAGGGCCACGTTGAACAGCGCCAGATCACGCAGGGCTTTCTCCTGGCGCAGGATCATCCGGATCAGGGAGACCTGGTCGGGCGTCAGCGGAGGTTTTTTGCCTACAACGCGACCCTTGTTCCAGGTGGTCTGGGCGGCAGCTTTCACGGGCAAATCCTTGCGAGGTTATAACGGTATAATACCTGTAAACCTTGCATGACGGAAGTGGGATGTTGTGAGACGCTGCACTTTCTCCATGTTGTGAACTTGATCGCTACTTGGCGGTCTTTTTTGAGCGTTAATTGGCGTTTCCGATGACGAGGGTCTGAGCGGCGGCCTCTACCACATCTTCGGTGATTGCGGCCATTTCGTTGATGCGGGCG
>NZ_JARAMP010000074.1:0-2035 GCF_028802875.1 Seohaeicola sp. 4SK31
CATGCGGCAAACGCATGTCGGCGGCGAAAAGGTATTTATCGATTTTGCGGGTGACACGGTCGACATTATCGATCCTGCCACGGGTGAGGTCAGCGAAGCCAAGCTGTTTGTCGCGGCGATGGGTGCGTCGAGCTATACTTATGCTGTGGCCGTCGCCAGCGAAGGGCTTGAGGACTGGATTGCGGCCCATGTCGGAATGTTCGCCTATCTGGGCGGCGTGCCGCAGGTGGTCGTGCCCGACAATCTCAAGTCAGCTGTAATCAAGGCAGACCGGTATGATCCCGGCTTGAACCGGACCTATGCCGAGATGGCTGAACATTACGGCACGGTGATCCTGCCTGCGCGCGTGCGCAAACCCAAGGATAAAGCCAAGGTCGAGGTGGCCGTGCAGGTTGCCCAACGCTGGATCCTTGCGCGGTTGCGCAATCACAGGTTCTTCTCGCTTGCAGAGCTGAATGCCGCCATTCGGCCGTTGCTGGACGAATTGAACATGCGTGTCATGCGCGATTATGGGGCCAGCCGGGCGGATCTGTTTGCAACGCTCGATCGCCCGAACCTGCAGCCACTACCCGCTGAACCCTATGTCTTTGCGCGCTGGAAACGTGCCCGTGTTGCACCGGATTATCACATCGAGGTGGAGCGCTGCTGGTATTCCGTCCCGTTCAACTTGATCCGGGAGGTGGTTGACGCACGCATCACCCACAGGACTGTAGAAGTCTTCCATCGCGGCAAGCGCGTCGCCAGTCACCTGCGGGACCCTGGGCGCCGCAGCCATATCACGGCGCCAGAGCATATGCCCTCGGCCCACCGCCGCTATGCGGAATGGTCGCCTGCGCGGATCCTCAGCAGTGCTGCAAAGCTGGGACCATCGGTGGCTGCGTTTTGTGACATCGTGATGCAGGACAGGCCGCATCCCGAGCAGGGCTTCCGGACCTGCCTGGGCATACTGTCGCTGGCCAGAAGCTTTGAGCCGCAGCGGATTGATGCTGCGTGTCGGCGCGGGATCAGCATCAAGGCCCGGTCGGTCGCATCCATCCGTTCGATCCTGAAGACCGGACTTGATCAGGCCTTCATGGAGCCCGAACCCAATGAACTGCCGCTGCACCACCCCAACATCCGCGGGCAGAAGTATTACCACTGAATAGGAGACAAACCTTGCTCACACATCCCACTTGCGACCGCCTGGAGGCGATCGGACTGACCGGTATGGCACAGGCCCTGCACGAACAGCGCCGCGCTGGCGCCATGTTCGAAAGCCTCAGCTTCGAGGAAAGGCTGGGTCTGCTTGTCGATCGCGAAGCCGCAGAGCGTGACGCCAAGAGACTGGCAACCCGGTTGCGCTTTGCCGCCCTGCGTCACGCAGCCTGCGTTGAAGATATCGATATGCGCAGCCCGCGCGGCATCGATGCAGCTGTCATGGCGCATCTGATCGATGGTGGCTGGATCAACCGCCATGAAAACCTGCTGATCACAGGGCCAACAGGCTTGGGAAAAAGCTGGATTGCTTGCGCCCTCGGGAACAAGGCTTGCCGGGACGATCGGCGCGTCGTCTATCACCGCGTGCCCCGCCTGTTCCAGATGCTGGCCATCGCCAAGGGCGACGGACGGCACGCCCGTGTTCTCAAGGCAATCGAACGCACTGAATTGCTGATCCTCGACGATTGGGGACTGTCAGTTCTGACTCCGACCGAGCGTCGCGACCTGCTTGAAATCCTCGATGACCGCCAAGGACGTGGCTCGACCATCGTGACCAGCCAGTTGCCAGTCGATCAATGGTTCGATGTGATCGGAGATCCCACCCTCGCAGATGCCATCCTTGATCGACTGGTCCACAATGCACATCGCCTGACGCTCACCGGCGACAGCATGCGCAGGAAGATGACCACGATGAAAGCACTTGACCAGGGCGCCAAGCCCTGACTCTATGAAACCCGTTGGCCAGCCTGCCCGAGGGCGTGAAATGGCTGCCCGCGATGCCGTGAAACGCGTGCCCGAGATCACGCGAAATCACTGCCCAAATTCCGCGAAATGCGCA
>NZ_JARAMP010000075.1:0-1995 GCF_028802875.1 Seohaeicola sp. 4SK31
GTGCGCAGGATGGCATGGGGGCCACCTGCGGCGCGGACGGCCTCTTCCCCGGTCAGTTTGGAGCGGCCATAGGCGCCCAGCGGGCCGGTCGCGTCATCGGGCTGCCATGGGCGGGTTCCGCTGCCGTCAAAGACGTAATCGGTCGATATATGTAGGAAGGGGATGCCGCGCGCGGCGCAGGCGCGGGCCATGGCACCGGGGGAGGTGCCGTTGATCGTGGTGGCGAGGGCTTCTTCGGTTTCGGCGCGGTCCACGGCCGTATAGGCGGCCGCGTTGATCACCACATCGGCGTCAGAGGCGGCGATGACGGCGGCGCAGGCGGCGGGATCCGAGAGATCGGCGCGGTCGCGGCCAAGGCAGGTCATGGCCATGTCGGGGGTGGCCTGACGGGCCAGTTCGGTGGCGACCTGTCCGGTCTGGCCGAAAACCAGAACGCGGATCATGCCTTGGTCCCCAGACGCTGGCCGACGCCGTGGCGGGCTTGCAAGGGTTTCCACCACGCCTCGTTATCCAGATACCATTGCACGGTGCGGCGCAGACCCTCTTCGACAGTGACCGAGGGACGCCAGCCCAGTTCGGCGCGTATGCGCGTGGGGTCGATGGCATAGCGCGCGTCATGGCCGGGGCGGTCGGTCACGAAGGTGATCTGATCGGCGTAGCTGCCCGCGGGTTTCGGCCGCAGATCGTCGAGAATACCGCAGAGGGTGCGGACGAGTTCGAGGTTGGTCCGCTCGTTCTCGCCGCCGATATTGTAGCTGCGGCCCTGCGCGCCCTTTTCCAGCACCAAGAGGAGGGCGTCGGCGTGATCCTCGACAAAGAGCCAGTCGCGGATGTTGGAGCCGTCGCCATAGATCGGCAGGGGTTTGCCCGCGAGCGCGTTGAGGATGATCACGGGGACCAGCTTTTCGGGGAAGTGATAGGGGCCGTAATTGTTGGAGCAATTGGTCAGCACCACGGGCAGGCCATAGGTTTCGTGCCATGCGCGCACCAGATGGTCGCTGGCGGCTTTCGACGCGGAATAGGGCGAGCGTGGGTCATAGGGCGTGTCTTCGGTGAATTTCACCGATGGATCGGCGGGGAGAGAGCCGAACACCTCATCCGTGGAGATATGGTGGAAGCGGAAGCTGTCGGGCCTGCCCTGCGCTGTCCAATGGCTGCGCGCGGCTTCGAGCATGTTGTAGGTGCCGGTGATGTTCGTCTCGATGAAGTCGCCCGGTCCGTCGATGGAGCGGTCCACGTGGCTTTCGGCAGCAAGGTGCATCACAGCGTCGGGTTTGTGCACGGCGAAGATGCGGTCCAGCGCGGCGCGGTCGCGGATATCGGCATGTTCGAAGGCGTAGGACGGGCTGTCCGCCACGCTGGCCACGTTGTCGAGACAGGCGGCATAGGTCAGCGCATCCAGATTGACCACCTGATGCCCCCGTGCCACCGCAAGCCGCACCACGGCGGACCCGATGAAGCCCGCGCCACCCGTTACCAGAAGTTTCATGCCTCAGCCCTCGTAGACGAATGGTGTTTCGAAATCGCGCAGCAGCGGCGCCTTCGCGTCCTTGTCGGACAAGAGCGCCTCGACCCCGTCGGGCAGGCCCCAGTCGATGCCGATGTCGGGGTCGTCAAAGCGGATCGCGCCGTCACAGTCCGGCGCGTAATAATCGGTGCATTTGTAGATGATTTCCGTGTCGGGTTCGCGGGTGACGAAACCGTGCAGGAATCCTTCGGGAATCAGCAGCTGGCGGCCGTTCTCGAAGGACAATTCCTCGCCGATCCATTGGCCATAGGTGGGCGAGCCGCGCCGGATATCCACGGCCACGTCGAAAAGCCGCCCCTTGCCGCAGCGCACCAGCTTGGCCTGTGCATGGGGGGGCGACTGGAAATGCAGACCGCGCACGGTGCCGACGCGGGCGGAGAGGGAATGATTGTCCTGCACGAAATCAAAGGTGATGTCATGCGCGGCCAGAGTCTTGCGATTCCAGCTTTCCGAAAAGAAGCCGCGCG
>NZ_JARAMP010000076.1:0-1827 GCF_028802875.1 Seohaeicola sp. 4SK31
TCACGTGTGAAATGGTTGATGCGGAAAGCCGATTGGTTCGGCAACCGGCCTGTCTGCCGACATGATGTGATAGAGTTTTTTGACAGGCACAACGCAGCGAATTTGGGGCTGAGCAAGGGCAGCCGCTCGACATACAAGAGTGACGTGCTGGCTGCACTGGACGCATATGGGGTCCGCAATAGGAAACGCGGGGTGGCAGATCTTACCGGCGTTTACGCTGACGTGCATGCAGCACTCCGGGAAAGCACGATCCCTGAGTCATACGTCATGTTGGCTGGCTCGTTTTTCATTTTCCTCCAGGATCGGGGCATCTCACACCAGGGGATCACCACGGCTGTTCTGGCAGAATATTTCGCGCATCGGGTGGACGTGTCGACCGCTTCGGAACAAAGATGCCGACGCCATGTTAAGGACGTTTGCACCTTGCTTTCCCATCTGGCGACCTGTCCCGAAACCGCACATTTTGGATTCGAGCCTGTCCCGCATCCTTTCGCGAACCAGAAAGACAAGTTTGACGTCGACAATGCGCTGTTGGCACCTTTGCTTGCGGAATTCGACACACGCGTCGCGCCGTGGCTCCTCGGCGAACGGTCAAGAGAGGGTCTGACAAAGAAGGATTTCATTGCGTCTCTCGACCGGCAGGATGTCGTCGTCACCGACAAGAAAGCTGCGCTACGTCGGAATAGAGCCATGAAGGCGGCGTTGACTGGTGCGAACGGCGAGCAGAAACCGCAGAACCATGATGAAGCTCTGCTCAAGAATGGCTTTCTGACCGCCACAAAACGCTGGTCGGAGAAAACGCTCGCGACACGCAGGGGTTACATCGTCTCATTGGCAAAAGCATTGGCTTCGAGCTGTGACGTTGTTCCGGAAACGATAGCTGAGCTGGTCGATCCTGAATTCCTGGAAGCGGCGGCCGAGGCTCTGCGCGACAGCAATCAAGGGGAACATGGCAGCAGCTACGTCGGCGCGGTGTTGAAAGCAGTCAAGAAGATCGCGCGCGACTACAGCTGCTGCACTGAAACCGATCTGAAGCAAATTCAGGATCTGATCACCTTTCACGACGTCAAATATGTTGGGATTGCGCCGAGAAACAAAGCCAAGCTTATCCAGTTCACCGAAGACCGGATACAGAAGACCGTGGATCTGTCCGGAACAGTTGTCTCGCTGATAAATGAGGACATAAAGCGACGCCGTGCCTCTTATCGGAAGAACCATGGCAAGGCTCCTGAAATATCGGATATTCTGCACGTTGAGACTGCACGCGACATCGCGGCGATGGTGGCGCACGAAATCCTACTCAAGCGCGCCCCACGCAGTGCAAACGTAATCGGGATTCAGTTGGACTGGATCGTGTTCCAGGACGGTGAAGCCCGGATCACCGTTCCGGCTGTCGAAGTGAAGGGACGGGGGCAGGGCGATGCCAATCTTGTCGTGCCCCTGGGGCAGTCCGCAAGCAACTTGCTACGGCACTACATCGAGACAGTGCGACCTGTTCTTGTGGCAGAAGGTGACGACGCCAATCCGTATCTGTTTCCAGGTCAATCGGCAGGCCGTCCGAACCGCAATCGACCCTACGCGAGTCTCCTGCTTCGAGTCACAAGATTGCTCGAGGAACATATCGGAGCAAGGATCAATCCGCATCTTTATCGTCACCTGATCGGCTGGATCTGGTTGAAAGAGAGCGTCGACAATCTCCCGCAGGTTCAACGGCTGCTCGGGCATAAGAGCCTCCAGACGACGTTGAACTACTATGCAGAACTCGACGAAAACTTGGTGTTCGGCAATTGGCAAGATTGGATCGATGGAAAAAGGAAAGGTGCGAAA
>NZ_JARAMP010000077.1:0-1799 GCF_028802875.1 Seohaeicola sp. 4SK31
GGGCCAATGCGCCATGGCACATGCCAACTATTTGGGGAGCGCACGCGCCATGGCGCTTAGTGCCCCGCCACTGGCCTACTTTTGCGCCGCCACGTGGCCGGTTTTGTCTCCGCCGTTGACAGCGGATCTCAACTGTCTGTCGATAGGTCCAAGGTTTAGTTAAGCGGGTCATTGTAGACGGTTGCTCAAGTCAAACGCCAGCCTCACTCAACCGATTACCCTTCTGGTCTTGCCAGCAATTGGGCCATTTTGATCAATGCATCTATGTCCTCAATCGAGTTCGGCTCGGCGAGCACGCGGACCGCAACACTTGTCGACTTGCGGATCATCACAATCGGGCGGCGGTGGCCAAAGCTGCGCGACAGTTCGGTCAGCATCTGCCGTGTATCCTTTGAGAACACCTGCTGCGCGAGGGCGGCATTCGTAGCTGCGACAACGTGAGTTGACGGGAACACACCTTTGAAAGCGTCCGTCACATCATTCATTTCATCCACGGTGCTGGTCTCGCTTCCCAACATAAGATTGCGCAACATGCGCCCACTCATCGCGAAGGCAAGCTTGGAACCGAAGCTTTCTGGAATAATCGGATGTGCGATAACGTGACCTTCGACCCGCGGAGCGGTCATGGTGACCGTGGTGATCGTTGGCGCGTTTCCACGCGTTTGGCCGACCATGCCCGTGGGACGCCGGCTCACCACCTTGAAGGGAACGCCTCTAGCCTGACCCTCAACCGTATAGGCCAAAGGTCCAGTGCCACCGGTCAGCGACCATCCTCTCGCTTTCGCTTGCTCAGCAAATCTACGCGTCACGGCTTTCATCCGTATCGCGTTGAGAACGAGGTAGCCAAGAAGTGCTGCCACAGCGAGGCCCAGCATAATCGCGGCGCCTATGTCCATCTATCCCTCCAAGCTTGCCATCACTTTGGTTCGTTTGTTTTTGAATGAAATATGACACAAGATCATTGCACGAGTTCGGCTCAATGTCTGTCGTGCTGGATCAGGAGCTCGTCTGTGCAGGTCTCGTTTCGTTTGGCCAGGACGCTCTACCACTGAATGACATCGGACCATTCGGCTTTGTGAAGCTGAGCCTGTGCGCGCACAAATGGACATAGCGGCACGATGCGCTGCTGTGCGGCACGGGCATCGGCAATCAAGCGATCGACGAGTGCGGCACCAACACCCATGCCCCGCATGGCGTCGGGAACCGAGGTGTGATCTGCAATGACAACGCTCTCGGATAATTTCGAAAGGGTGAGCTCTGCTTCTTCTTTAATCCCGTCTACTCTGCCGACAATCCGCGCTTTGGTCGCTGTGTCAGTGCGGGTAATCGCGATGTCCGCCATGATCAGGGCTCTCCTATGACTGCACCACGATCTCAAACGGGGTGTGTTTCGAAAGGTGATCGAAATGCTCACCGCAATCAACTGCGCACAGGGCACTTCTTCTTTCTGTTAAATCAAGTTCGAACCACGTCATGCCAATAGGCTGAACTTGACATCACTTGCTGTCGAAAAAAGCCTTGATCGTTTTGGCTTGCGCAATGGTATCTGAATATCCCAAGTCGATCAGATCCCCGACATATCCAGGTTCAAACAAGAGGTAACTCTCCAGCCGCCCATCACCGCCCCACGCCCCCGCACTGCGCAGGAGCATGCGCACGGTGCGTGGAAGGTCGGGCGCATGTGCTTGGGCAATCGTTCTCAGATCCTTTGTGGGGCTGAGTAGGATGCTGTCGATGACGCGTAGTGGCGTCTTGTCCCTCTGGTCTTCCGGAATGAGCGCGACGGTATGGTTGATGCG
>NZ_JARAMP010000078.1:0-1737 GCF_028802875.1 Seohaeicola sp. 4SK31
GTCCTGCCCATGATCGCGTGAAATCACTGCCCGCGATCGCGTGAAACAGGTGCCCGCCTTCCCGTGAAATCACTGCCCACGATCAGCTGAAATCAGTGCCCGCCATCACGCGAAACGCGCAACGCTTTCAGCGCGGAAGAAATTTCCTCGATATTCTCCACTTTTTCTTCGACAGTGGACGAAGAGGGCGTGTCAGCGGTGCGCAACCCCTCACCCCAGCGGTTATCGAAGACAGCGATGGGGGAATCGTCATCATCGTGGTCGACATGAAATCCCACGCACATAGCCCGCTCTTCGCGTTCCCTCCGTTCCAGGCTCCAGTCGTCGTTCACGAGACCGACACTCCTCATGGCGTCGCCGTTCAGCTGCGCGATGAAGTCGAGGGCTTTCCGGACAACCGAGGCCTTCACTCTGGCTTCGCCCTCATGCCTGATGCGCAACTCACGCCGTGCAGCCTGCCAGTGCTGCGCTGACACCCCATGAAAACAACCATGAACGGCAGACACGGGAGACCACTCGTTCCCGATCTTGACCCAGATGGCCCCAATGTCCTCGGGATACCACCGCAGCTCCATATTCGTGTCAGGGCTGTGCATCATGTGCCGGGCAAGCGCATGAGAGTGATACCGCACCCCCAGGACCGTGATCCCGTCTTTTTGCAACGTCCGGGTGTCTTCATAGCCGAAGATCAGCCGACGACGGGTAAGAGAAGGCGGAGGGGTGACGCCGTACTTTTCCGTAAGCCGCAGCCAGCAATTGCGGGGCGTTTCACCCTCCAGCCCTTCGTGCGGAGTATTGTGGTAGATGTCCACGATCCAGCGCACCAGAACGGCGCAGAGTTGGTCCACGGTCAAAGCAGCTTTTGCCTCGGGATCGCTCGAGCCACGGCGGAGAATATCACCGAACGTGCATCCCGAGAGACGGGGCATAAGTCGGGTGGAAAAGGTCCGGAACACACGCTCGATGTATGGCTTCAGCCAAGGTGCTGCCGCGGGAGTATTCAAGACGTTGACGCCCAGGTCGTGCATCCGTGCCCTGAATTCATGGCTGAGGAAATTCGCGCCGCAATCCGTGACAAGCGTTCCGATCATCCCGAATTGGTCCCAAGGGTCCAGAGCGCCAACAGCATCAGCCCAAATGCCCTTGTCGCGCATGGCCATTTCAACGGTCTGGAGAGCACTTCGCGTGTTCGGTGTGCGCGACAAGGACATCCCGACGATGCAACGCGTGCGAACGCACAGCGCGACCGTCATCCACCAGCGCTTCTTCTCATCATCCAGCCCAAGCGCCTTTTTGTCATCATCGGTCAGGAAGTTCAGCAGACCCGAGTCCGCCATAAGAGAAACAAGGTCGATCTTCTGCTCATCGATCTCCACGCGCTGCATCGGACGCTCGACATCGATACCCTGACCGATGGGCGAATACGCACGGCGCGCTGCATCTGAGCCTTCACGCGTAAGTTTGACCCGGAAGGGATCGAGCGAATGGATGGCGGCGCGGATCGTGATCCGGGACGGGCAGATCAACTGATGAGAATTTTCCGCAACTCTGCGCTCATTTTCAGCAACGAACGCAGCTTGCACGTCCGCCACGATGTTGGCGGGCGTTTTCTTCAGGTGAGAACGGCGGTGCGAAAGTCGGCCACGGTAGCGGCGGGATGAGCCTGCTGCGGGCGGCGTAAAAGTCGTCCACCTTTACCCTTTCTGGCGACAGGGAGGGCGGGAGGATTTTCACTGT
>NZ_JARAMP010000079.1:0-1625 GCF_028802875.1 Seohaeicola sp. 4SK31
GCGATGCGCAGATTGTGCTCAAGACGTCCGAGCGTACTGCTCGCAACACGCTGAGTAAACTGACCGCCGCCGGATACATGACGTCCGCCTCGCCGAAGACGCCGGTTCGGTTGGCGTTTCCGTATGATTATCGAGAGCGGCTCTTTCCAAACCTCTTTGGAGACGGTGACCTCCCACAATAACTTTAGGCATTTAGGGCGCGCTTTCCGCTGCGCTTCAGGCTGTCTCCATCGGCGACGGCATGTCAGACGGCACTGCGATGGGGCCGCTGATCGACATCCAGTCGCGCGACCGGGTCATGAGTGATTGCGGAACGGTATATGATACCGCCGACGAGGTCGTGCTGCGCGGCGGCCCGCTCGACGGTCAGAAGGGCAGCGCGTTCATGTCGCCGGCGCTGGTCGTGCATAGCGATCCGAACGCCAGCTTCGTACAGGACGAAATTTTCGACCCGCTTGTGGTGCTTGAGACGTTCCGAGACGAGGCGGATGCGGTGGCAAAGGCAAACAACACCGTCTATGGCTTGTCCGCATCAATCTGGACCCATCGCGGCGATGCGTCATGGCGGCTGGCGCGTGCCCTGCGCAATGGCACCGTCTGGATCAACGACCACAACAGGCTTTTCGCCGAAGCCGAGACCGGCGGCTATCGCCGTTCGGGCCTGGGCAGATTGCACGGTTTCGACGGTCTGCTCGATTTCTGCGAGCTCAAGCACGTTTACCAGAACGTCGGTGTCGTCGGTCACTGAGCGAACCGACCGGCACATTCAAGCTTTGATTCGCAGGTGTTTTGGCGCATATTATGTGGCTAGAACGTAAAGCGAGAAAGCAAGGAGCGCGTTACCGCCGCCTGATGTCCAACGCCCTGAGGATCAGAACCGGAAAATTCGGCCGTGTCGCGCTGCTCGACATGGATCGTCCGCTTGTGCGTCACGCCCACCCGCATTGCCATGTCCTGCTCAAGGTCGAGGGTGCCGATACGAGTTTTCTCGTCGGTGACGAGGTTGTGCCGCTGACCCACGAAAGCGCGGTTCTGATCAACGCATGGACGCCGCATGCCTATGTGCATCGGCTCAATGCCCCGCGCACGATCATCCTTGCCCTCTATATCGAGCCTTCTTGGCTGGCTGAGTTTCGTTCCAACTGGGAAGCCAGCGCCGGGTCCGGGTTCTTTGACAGAACCGTCGATGCGATCACGCCGCAGATCCGCAAGCAGGCCATGACACTTGCCGCGAGCATGGTACATGCCCCGACCGCCATCGCCGATCATGAGACGCAGCTGGGCGAATTGATGGTGTCGGTGATCGAACGGTTTACCGAATGGCGGTCAGTCGGGCCAAGCCTGCGCGACGCGGCGCAAAGCCAGGCCATCGACTGGCGCGTGTCCAAGGCGATCAGCAAGCTGCACAAGGTTGCCGGAGAGGTGTCGGACATCGACAGCCTCGCGCAGACCGTTGGCATGAGCCGCGCGAATTTCTTCCGGGTTTTCGAACGCTCGACCGGTGTGAACTTGATCGCTACTTGGCGGTCTTTTTTGAGCGTTAATTGGCGTTTCCGATGACGAGGGTCTGAGCGGCGGCCTCTACCACATCTTCGGTGATTGCGGCCATTTCGTTGATGCGGGCG
>NZ_JARAMP010000007.1:0-183397 GCF_028802875.1 Seohaeicola sp. 4SK31
GCCGATGCGGAATGTCGTCTATGAACGGTTCGACTATGGCGGGGTTCTGGCGGCCCGGCAGGACCGTCGCCGCACCTTCGGATTCATCAGCCTGCTTCTGGGCCTGACCGCGCTGATCGCGGTGGTCACGCGCGGGCTGGTTTGACGGGAGGAAACGCAATCACGGTGACCGCCGCGTGGAAAGAGCCACGCGAAGCTGCGTGATGGCTGTGTCACAGCCCCCAGGCGCTCAAAGCCAGGGCGCTGGAGGCGGCCGAGACTGCAAGACCTGCGATAAGCCACCAACTGAAGATCCGATCGGCATCGCGATCTGATCGGATTTGCAGGGTGTTGAGTTTCTCGAAGAGGCGCTCGAAATCCGGCATCGCAAACTCCGTTTCATAAAGGTGTTGAGCAGGTGGGCACGCAGGAGGCTCACCCGGGGCGTTCCGGAGGGTCAAAGCCCCATGGACTGCAACGCCATGGGGTTTGGTTGTCCGATCACCTGTCGGAAATTGACAAAGCCCCCTGTCCGATGTGGCGCGAATATCGGGCAGGAGAGCTTTGCCAGCTGCGGGGTCAAAAATCCGGCGAAATGTGGTTGCCTGTAACTCGCTACACGGATCACTTTAGCCAGCCGGGGGCTGGGGGCGATACCGTCGGAAACTACTTACGCGGTAGATTTGTCATGACCGTCTGTGCCTGCGTCCGTGTGATCCGGGCCGCGCTGACGATCCACGGCGGGGGAGGCTTTCGGTTCCGGGGATGTGCCCGCTTGCCGAACGGGTCAGGCGCGACTGGTCCCGACCGACCACGGAACGATCCGCGATCTGTCCGGTTGAAGGAGACAGAAGTGGAGAGAGAACATGACGGAAGACAAACAATCGACCAAGGCGTTGCGCAAGAAGAACAACGTGATTGATCAGCGCCAGCAGCAGATCGACCCGGCGGGTCATCACCGCGTTGATCCCAACGAGGCCGCCAGACGGTCGCAGAAGCAGCCGGGACAGGATCTGACGGATCCGCATCGGGTGCTTGCGTCCTCGGACGACCCCAAGCGGGACACAAGCAAGCTGGATCAGCCGGGACGCCGCGAGAATGCCCAAGGGGAACATGCCGGTTCGGCACATGCGCCTGAGGCCTTCGACAGCAAGAACCCGGAGAAGCAGGGTGTCGGCGTCAAGGAACAGGGGTCCGAGCGCAAGAAGCCCGCGCAGGACGGATAGGTTGACGCTACAGGATTGCGTGATCGTGGGCGGCGGCCCCGCCGGGCTGACGGCGGCGCTGTATCTGGCGCGGTTCCTGCGGCGCGTCACGGTGTTTGACGGGGGGGACGGGCGGGCGCGCACGATTCCGCGAACGCATAACCAGCCTGCCTTTCCCGACGGAATCCCGGGGCCGGATCTGCTTGATGCGATGCGCGCCCATGCGCTGGCCTATGGGGCCCGGATCGAGACGGGGCTCGTCGCCCGCATCGAGGCATGGGAGGGCGCTTTCCGGATCACGACGGACCGGCAGATCGTTGTCGCGCGCAGCGTGATCCTGGCCATGGGGGTTTTCAACCATCGCCCGCCCCTGTCGCGCCGGGACCATGATCGGGGTCTGGCCGGGGGATTGATCCGCTATTGTCCCGTCTGCGATGCCTATGAGGTGCGTGACCAAAGGATTGCGGTCCTGGGGCAGGGTGTTCACGGATCTGACGAGGCGCGGTTCATCGCCACCTATTCCCGCAGAGTCATGTTGATCCCGCCAGCGGGTGTGCATGTCGTCGCGCAGGGCAAGATACCCACGCCGGAGGCGCCCATGCGCTGTGTCACGCTGGAAGAGGCGGAGGTAGTCGTCACGCTGGAGAACGATGAGCACCATCGCTTCGACACGCTCTATGTGGCATTGGGCACGACTCCGCGCACGGATCTGGCCAGCCAGCTTGGACTGCGGCTGACACCGGGCGGGTATGTCGTGACTGACGCAAGGCAGAGATGCAGCCTTGACGGGATATATGCCATCGGTGATCTGACCGAGGGGCTGGACCAGATCGCCGTGGCGATGGGGCAGGGGGCGCAGGGAGCGATGGCGGTTCACAATGATTTGGGCTGACGCCTGAGCACTGGGATAAGTGCGGATCATCCCTTGGGGTGCAGATGGTTGGAAGGCGCGCCGAAGCGCGCCGTCCTGTGACCTTAGAGGTCTTTGGTCGCTTCGCAGATCTCGTCCATCTGTTCGGCTGTCACGTCCAGGACGGGCATTGCGCCATCGGTCGTCGTGCCGGTGGTCGCGCCAGTGCTGCCGGTGGCCGTGCTGTCCGTGGTCGTGGCCGTGCTGCCGGTCGTGCTGTCGGTGGTCGCGGTGGAGGTGCCGCCGCTGCCGGTTGCGCTGCCAGTCGTGGTCCCGGTGGTGGACCCGGTTGTGGTGCTTGCACTGTCGGACGACTTGGCGTGCATTTCGCAATCGCGGCGGATCATGTCCTTGTCTTCGTCAGACAGGGTTGCCCACTGGTTTGCGATCTCGGACGCGTCGCGGACCTTGGTGCCCTCATCGGTGAACAGGGCCGGACGGAGGGTTTCCGACCAGTCGCTGCCATAGGTGCCGGCACCCGAACCCGCGCCGGTTGTCGCGGCTGTCGTCTGGGCGAAGGCCGGAATCGCGGCCAGTTGGGTGGCGAGTGTCAGGATGATGAACGTGCGTTTCATGTTGGTCTCCAGATTGGTGTGAGGGGTCTTGGGCTGTGGGTGCGACGGTTGCGCGACCCACGGTGAGACAATGGCAACCTGCGTCCTTCGTTCCGGCTCGGCGCGGCCCGGGGCGGGGTCTGTCGGCGGGATACTGCCACTTGCCTGTCAGGCGCCCTGCGTAATGGGGGTATCTGTCAGAGCGGCTGGTTGGCGTTGGTCCGCCGTTCCCCGTCACGGGCCTGCCATGACGGGGCTGAGGGCTGATCCGGCGGTCAGTCCTGTTTGTGCTGCAGGAAGAAGCGGACCATCTCGCGCGAGGCGTCGGGGCCCTTGGGATCCGTATAGCTGCCGCTGGACTGCCCGCCGGACCATGCGTGGCCCGCGCCGTCGATTTCCCAGTGCTCGGCCTTGCTGTTGCCGTTGGGCAGAGAATGGCGGGTCAAGCGATAGTTGCGCCCGCCTTCGGAGACACCGTCAAGCCTGGCGCGCTTGGTTCCGGGGCGGGGGCCAAGGCTTTGGGCGATGACCGCATCCCCATTGCTGGGATGGACCGTGCTGTCTGCAAGGCCGTGAAACACGATGGCGGGAATGGATTTGCCCAAGGCCGACCCCTCGGCACCGCTGCGCATCGCGCTGAAGGCAGAGGGCATGTCGCGTGCCGCGCCGACCGGCAGGCCGGAATGCACGCCGATGGCCGCGAACACTTCGGGGTAGGCCGCGCCCATGATGGCGGCGATGGCACCGCCTGCGGACAGGCCTGCGATATAGATGCGGGCCGGATCGACCTCATGGCTGGCCAGAATGTCGGTGACGATTCCGGCGATCACGCCGGGTTCGCCCCGGTCGCGCACCTGATCCTCGGGGCGAAACCAGTTCCAGCATTTCTGCATGTTGGCCCCGTTGGTCTGGGCCGGCCAGGCGATGAGGACGCCGAATTCCTCGGCCAGCTGGTTCATGCCGGTGCCGTTGGCGAAATCCTCGGGCGATTGGGTGCAGCCGTGCATCATCACGATCAGCGGAACCGGCCCCGCGGGCAAAATGGCCGGCACATAGAGGCGATAGTCGCGGCTGCCCTGTGCGGAACTGTGGGTCAGAGACAGGAATTGAGCATCCTGGGGCAGATCCGTCGCGGCTGGGGTGCGGGAGTGTGGGTTCGCCATCCCCGCCGCCGCGATGTCGCGCAGCGTCGCGCCAAGCCGCTTGCGTGCACGGCGCGTTGCGGTTGCGACCGGAGAGGCTTTCAGCGCGGCGACAGGTTCATCAAGGCGGGTGAAGCTGCCTTCGATCGCGTCATCGCCGGTGCCTGCCGTGTCGGCAGCGGGAGCCGGCGCGCCCTTGAGCAGACTCTGGATCAGGGCGGTCGCCTCGTCCAGTTTGCCGGCACGCGTGAGATCGGTGGCCCGGGACATGCCGCGGGCGAATGAATGTTTCATGGGTCTCTTTCAGAGTTGAAGATCAGATGAGGCGATCAGCCAGTGCGGTCTTGACCGCCTCGCTGGCCTGGAGTGTGCCCAGAACGGACAGGGATGAAATCGTGTCGCGGGCCAGATCCGCCGTCACATCCGGCGCGATCACGGCCAGACCCAGAATACGGATGTCCAGCATCTCCTGAGCGGTTTGCGCCGCCAGAAGTTCGTCGCGCGTGATATGGCGCAGACCAAGATCCACGCTGCGGCGGATGACGATCTGGCGCACCGTTTCGGCGTGGCGGTCGATCTGGTTGCGGATGGCCGTGCGGATGAAGTCGCTGCGGTTGGAATAGAACCCTTCGCGCACCAGAAGTTCGATCTGGCCAAGGTCAACGAAGCCGAGGTTGATGGTGATCTTTTCGGAGTCGGGTGTTTTCGGCGCGGGGGGCGGTGTTTGGGCCAAGGGAGATCCTCCATAGACCATCTGTATGGATGGTATATGGATGTTTGAAACCCGATCACAAGGGCCAATGCTACGGACAGGGGCCATCGCCCCTGTCCAGCGCGTCATTGTCAGGCGATGAAGGCGGCTTCCCGCTCCCAGAAGCGTCCTCCTTTGCATCCGGTCAGGAAATCGCTGGTCGATGCATCATCGGACAACATGTGGAAGCCGTCATCCTGAGCCTCGGACAGGCCGCAGGCCGCGAGAAGCGGTGCCGCACTGTCGGACAGGCCAAGGTGTTTGCAATGGACATAGGCGTCCTGCAGGAAGGCTATGGCGGCGGGCGAGGCGGTCAGGCTGTCATCGCCCGGCAGGACGGCGATGGCATCAAAGAGGACGGAAGGTGCGCCGCCGATCTGGTCTGTCACGGGGTGCAGATTGTCCTTGCTGCAGATCGCCCCGCCGATCCTTGGCGCGATCACCCGCAGCAGGCCACCCGCGGCCGTAACGGCCTCTTCCAGTGCCTTGAGCAAGCCACCGTCAAAGCCGTCGCTGATCATGACGCCCAGATTCCGGCCCTTGAAGTCACCGGGAGGGTTCATCTGGATGCTGAGCGCCGCCGACGCCTGCAATTCCATCATCGTGGGGCGCGCGGCGGGGGCGGGTTCGGGCATGATGCTTATGCCGAGGCGGTCCGCCGCATCCTGCGCCAGCCATTCGTCGATGTTCATCAGATGCGCGACCATGCGGACCCGGATGTCGGCTTCGTGGCATTTCGACAGTTCAAAGACGAGGGCCGACAGCAGGTGGTCCTGTTCGGACGGTGTCTGGCTGATGTAGAATTGCCGCGCCTGACTGTAGTGGTCTGCGAAACTTTCGGGCCGCAGGCGCATCTTGGGACCGATGACCGGGGCCTTGTAGCTGACATAGCCTTCCAGCGGATGGGCGCGCGGGCCTTCACCCCAACCGTTCGGTTCATAATTGACGCGGCCTTTGCGCGCGGCGGTCTGCATATGGCCGTCCTGCTGGAAATTGGACACCGGGCAGCCCTTGGGCGCGTTGATCGGCAGCTTGGTGAAGTTGGGGCTGCCCAGACGCTTCAGCTGCGTGTCGAGATAGGAAAAATTCCGGCCCTGCAACAAGGGGTCATCGGTGAAGTCGATGCCGGGGATGACATTGCCGGTGCAGAAGGCGACCTGTTCGGTTTCCGCAAAGAAGTTGTCCACGGCGCGGTCAAGCCGCATGGTGCCGACGATCTGGACGGGGCAGTCCTCTTCGGGGATGAGCTTTGTCGGGTCCAGCACGTCAAAGGCGAAGTCATCGGCAAATTGCTGATCGAACAGTTGCACGCCCAGATCCCATTCCGGGAAGTCGCCCCGGTCGATGGCATCCCACAGGTCGCGCCTGTGGCGGTCCGGGTCTGCGCCGTTGCTTTTGACAGCTTCGTCCCAAAGCACCGATTGCAGCCCCATCTTGGGTTTCCAGTGGAACTTTACGAAGGTGGAGGCGCCGTCGGCGTCCACGAAGCGGAAGGTATGCACGCCGAACCCTTCCATTGTGGTGAAGGAGCGCGGGATCGTGCGATCGGACATCTGCCACATGACCATGTGCATCGCCTCGGGCGTCAGCGAGATGAAGTCCCAGAAATTGTCATGCGCCGATTGCGCCTGCGGAAAGTCGCGGTCAGGGGCGGGTTTGACGGCATGGACCAGATCGGGAAACTTGATCGCGTCCTGAATGAAGAACACCGGGATGTTATTGCCCACAAGATCCCAGTTGCCGGCATCTGTGTAGAACTTGACGGCAAATCCGCGCACGTCGCGCGCCAAATCGGGCGAGCCCTTGCTGCCGGCCACGGTCGAGAAGCGGACGAAAACCTCGGTCTCTTTGCCAGCGGCGGCGAAAGGGGCCGCCTGTGTGACATCGGCAAGGGCGCGCGAGCAGGTGAAGGTGCCATGGGCACCATAGCCGCGGGCATGCACGACGCGTTCGGGAATCCGCTCGTGGTCGAAGTGAAAGATCTTCTCCCGCAGGGCGAAATCTTCCAGCAGGGTCGGGCCGGGGGCGCCGGGGCGCAGGGAATTCTGGTTGTCCGCGATCACGACGCCTTGCGCGGTGGTCAGACGCTCGTCCCCTTCGGCGGCGTGCTGGTGGATCTCGCCGCCCGCCCCGGTGGCCGAGGTCAGGGCCGTGATGTCGGTGCCTTGTTGTTTCGGGGGTGTCATGTGCAAATCCTTCTGGCGCAGATTGGTTGTTGTCTGGCGATGATGTGACAACACCGGCCTCTTGCTGGCGTTCCAAGACGTCTCGTCGCGTCGGGGGCCTGTGGGGCGTGAAGCGGGAAACCGCCCAGCCGGGGGCACCGGCCGCGCCATTCTTGGCCGCTTGCGGATAAAACGCCGCCCTGCCGGGCGGTGCAGGGGAACGATTTGCCTGCGTCAGGGTTGAGTCGCTGAACATTCCCACAACAGGAAGGCAAGCGTGCCATGGGCATCATCTGGACCATCATCATCGGCTTTCTGGCCGGGGTCATCGCAAAATTCATCACGCCGGGGGACAACAAGCCCTCGGGTTTCATCCTGACGACCATCCTTGGCGTGATCGGCGCCTTCGTGGCCACTTACCTTGGGCAGGGCCTTGGGTGGTATGGGCCGGGAGAGGGGGCCGGGCTGATCGGTGCTGCGGTCGGCGCGATCATCGTCCTGATGGTCTGGGGCTTCATGCAACGGCGCGGTTGAGCTGAATTCAACCCTCGCAATATCGGAGAGATACAATGTCGAAATCCACGCCTTCCCTTCTGGCCCTGCTGGGTCTTGTGGCCGTCGCAGGCTATCAGAACCGGGGTTGCCTCAGCGATATGCTGGACGATGCCCGTCAGAACACCGGGTCCCCCGCACCCAACACCCCTGAACGGGACGGGTTTCTGACCGAGATCGTCGGGCTTTTTCAGGGCGGCAGCCCTGATGGCAGCAGCGGGGAGTCGGTTCTTTCGCGCGGGCTTGGTGATCTTGTTGGCCGATTCCGGGATGCCGGACGCGGGGAGATGGCAGAAAGCTGGGTCTCGACGCAGGCCAACCGGCCGATGAATGTCGCGGAGCTGGAGGATGCTCTGGGGCATGAGACTCTGGACGATCTGGGCCGGAAGACCGGTCTGTCGCGCGAGGAGCTGCTGCTGCGGCTGAACGTGGCTTTGCCCGAAGTCGTCAATCGCTTCACCCCGCAAGGTCGGCTGCCGACTGGTGACGAGATGCACGGGCTGACCTGAGACATGCTTTGTCGTCGGGGTCCACGATCCCGCGACACCAACCTGAAAAGGAACTTCACCATGACAGATGATGCAAAGATGACCGCCGACTTCTGGTCCCACCTCCGGTCGGACCGGACGGTCATGCTGGGGCTGGAGGACACCGCCCCGACAAGCCTGCGTCCGATGACGGTGCAGATGGACGGGGATGCGGACCATGGTCCGATCTGGTTCTTCACCTCGACCGACGCCGACCTTGTGACGCAAGCCAGGGACGAGGATCTGGCGATCTTCACCTTTGTGTCGAAAGGTCACGACATCTTTGCCACGGTGCACGGCCATATGACCCGCGTGACGGACCCTGCGGTCATCGACCGGCTTTGGAATCCGACTGTCGCGGCATGGTACAAGGACGGCAAGGATGATCCGACCCTTGCCTTGTTGCGCTTCGATCCTGTCCGCGCCGAGATCTGGCGCGACGGGTCCAGTCTTCTGGCAGGATTGAAACTGATCTTCGGCGGGGACCCGCAAGCCGATGCGCGGGACAATGTCGCGAAGGTGGCCTTGTCCTGACCCGGCAAGGTGCGGGGGCCACGGCCCTCGTGCCTGCCATTCAGACTGAAGGAGGACAAAATGGACCGTTTGAGTATTTTTCTGACCCTGGCCGTAGGGGCCATGGTGACAGGCAGCCTTGTGACCCTTGTGCTGGCGCTTGGCTGGTATTCCTGGACAGCGATCGCCGTGGCCGCCGTGATCGGTGTGCTGCTGACATGGCCGATCAGCTATCTCATCTCGCGCCGGATCAAACGGCAGGACCCGGACTGGGACGCCAAGAAGATCGACCGAGTGGACGGGGTGATCCCTGACCCGTCCGCGCCCGAGGTCTGAGCGAAACGAACACTGACCGGAAACTTTGACCCGCCTGATGGCGGATGCGTTGCAGGGCGGAGGCGCTGCGGCGGTTCAAGCCGTATCGGCGGGACTGCGCGACAAACTGGTCGTCCTGACCGCTTTCACGTGCTGAGTGATTGCTTGGCTGTCCGGCGGCCTTCGGGATCTGGTCCTACTGCCGATCCGAAGCAACTGGACAACCGGGTCATCATGCAAGGCACTGCAGAGATGAGGGACGATACTTTGCAGCGCCTCGACGTCGCAATCAGACCCGGTCGCCCAGTTGCCTGGACGTGGCGACATACAGGGACATGCCGTCAGGTGATACTAATCCGTCGGATCCGCCACAGGTAGCACCGGAAACTACCTAGGCCGCACGCCCCCCCGCGCATCCCGCGCGCCGTGCACCCTGCGCGTCCACTCTTGCGCACACGGGGGACGGATCACACGGTCATCCCAGCCTGATCGTCAGGGTGCGGGATGTGGCCGTGGGGCGCAGGATCAGTTTGCCATCCACAGGGGCCAGCGCCAGACCGTCCAGCGTGGCAGAGACGATCCCGTGACCCGTCCCGGCGCTGTTGTCGATGGTGATGGCAAGTGGGCCGTCCGGCAGTCGGATCACGGCCTTGACGGTTGGCCAGGCCTTCGGAAAGCTGGGGTTCAGGATGATGTCCGGCCCGGCGCGGGTCAGGCCGACAAGCCCCTCGATCCCGGCACGATACATCCATGCGGCGGACCCTGTGTACCAGCTCCAGCCGCCGCGTCCCACATGGGGGGCGGTGGAATAGACATCCGCCGCGACGACATAGGGTTCCACCTTGTAGATCGCAGCATCCGCCGGGGTCAGTGCGTGATGGACCGGGTTCAGCATCGCGAACAGATTCCCCGCCGCGTCGCCGTCGCCCAGCCCTGCAAAGGCAAGGATCGCCCACATGGCGGCATGGCTGTATTGCCCGCCATTCTCGCGCAGGCCGGGCGGATAGCTTTTGATGTAGCCGGGTTGCTGGTCCGACGTGTCGAAGGGTGGCGTGAAGAGCAGGGCTAGGCCGGGGTCGGGGCGGATCAGGTGCTGCGCCATCGAGGTCATGGCCTGCTTTGCGCGTGCCGGATCGGCCGCGCCTGACAAAACGGACCAGGATTGTGCGATACTGTCGATACGGCATTCGGTGGATTGGGCCGAGCCCAGCAGCGTGCCGTCATCATAGGTGCCGCGCCGATACCATGCGCCGTCCCAGCCGTCGCGTTCGATGGCGGCGGCGAGGTCCGCGCGGTGACGCCGCCACAGGGTTGCGCGTGCGGGATCGCGGACATCGGCCAGAGGGGCCATCGCGTCCAGCGTGGCGATCAGCAGCCAGCCCAGCCAGACCGAGGTGCCGCGCCCGTCTTCGCCCACGCGGTTCATGCCGTCGTTCCAGTCGCCTGTGCCGATCAGCGGCATGCCGTTGGCCCCGGTCAGGCTGATCGCCTGATCCAGACCGCGGGCGCAATGCTCGAACAGCGATGCCGTGAAAGGCGTCACATCCGGCGTGCCGAAATCGTCATGCGCGCCCGGCAGCAGGGCCGGTGCGTCAAGAAAGGGGATCTGTTCATCAAGAACGGCGGTATCTGCGGTCACGCTGATATATTGCGCGACGGCGAAGCCCAGCCAGACGCGGTCATCCGAGATACGGGTGCGCACGCCTTGGCCGGAATGGGGCAGCCACCAATGCTGCACATCGCCTTCGGGGAATTGCCGGGATGCGGCACGCAGCAGATGGGCGCGGGTCATGGCGGGCCTGAGGGCGGCCAGCGCCATCCCGTCCTGCAACTGGTCGCGAAAGCCATAGGCGCCGCTGGCCTGATAGAAGCCCGCACGCGCCCAGACGCGACAGGCGAGCGTTTGATAGAGAAGCCAGCCGTTCACCATGATGTCCATGGCCCGGTCGGGTGTCTGGATCTGGACCGCGCCCAGCAGATCGTCCCAATGGTCCTTGACGCCTTGCAGCGTGACCTCTGGATCGGCGGACCGGTGCCGCTGGATCAGGGCGCGGGCGGCCTCCTCGGACCGGGTCTGGCCCAGCAGGGCGACAAGTTCGACCGTCTCGCCGGGGGCGAGGGTCACCACCCTTTGCAGGGCGGCGCAGGGGTCCAGTGCCGGGCCCGTGCGGCCTGACAGGGGGGCGGCCCCAATTCCTGCCGGGTCGGCCATGCTGCCGCCCAGACCCAGCACCTCGGTCCGGTCGGCGCTGTGACTGGTGAGATCCGCGCCCAGATCGGCAAAGGCAATGCGGCCCGCAAAGGCGGTGGCATAGGGGTTGCGCGCCATGATCGCGCCGGTGACCGGGTCACAATGGGTGATGACATGGCGCAGGCTTGCCCCGCGCGCTGCGCCCAGCACCCATTCGGCATAGGCGGTCACCGACAGGCGGCGGGTCTTGGCCGTGTTGTTGCGCAAGGTCAGGCGCGAGATGCGGACGGGATCATCCAGTGGCACGAACTGCACCAGCGTCGCGGCGATGCCATGGGCGCTGTGGTCGAACCGGCTGTAGCCAAAGCCGTGGCGCGCCACATAGAGACCGGAGTCGCGGATCGGCAGGGCGGTCGGGGTCCATGTCTGGCCGCTGTCCAGATCATGTATCCAGAACGCCTCGCCCGCCGGATCGGTGACGGGATCGTTCGACCAAGGGGTCAACTGGTTCTCGCGGCTGTTTTCGGACCAGACATGGCCGCTGCCCAAGGCCGAGACCTGAAAGCCGAAACCCGGGTTGGCGATGACATTGATCCATGGTGCGGGCGTGGTCTGGCCCGCGCGCAGCACGATGACATATTCGCGGCCCTGTGCGTCGAAGCCGCCGGTGCCGTTGAAGAATTCCAGCGATGCGGTGTCGAAGGGCTCTGCGGCTGGGGCGGGTCTTGCCTGTTCCGGTGCAGGCGGGGTCTGCACAGGGGCAACAGGTACCGGCAGGGCGTCGATCTGCTGTGCGATGCGGCCGCGACTGCCCATCAAGACGACGCTGGCCACGGCAAGCAACATGGCCTTGGCCTCGGGGAGGATCAGATCGCTGCGCAGCACATGAATCTTGCCGACCGCAGCGCTGCCGGGCAGATCGGGTCTTGGCCGTGACCCGGCGGATCGCACGGCGGTTTCGATCAGGTTTTGCAGATCCTGCACATAGGAGGCGGCGCGGTCGTTCAGAATGACCACATCGAAGGCCATCTGGCGCATCCGCAGATATTCATGGGCGGCCAGCACTTCATGCAGGCGCGGGATGTCCTCGACATCGTCGATCCGGAACAGAAGGATCGGCAGATCACCCGAGATCCCGTGGGGCCAGAGGGCCGATTGCGCGGCCGCGCCGGCGCGGATCACCGCGTCCGGTGAGCGCAGCCGCCTGTCGGCCCGGATCAGCATGCCGCCCAGACGCTGGAAGTCAGCCGCATCGGCGCGGGTGATGCCGAGGTGACGCAAGGCGACCTGCGCATGGGTCCATGACAGGGTGACGGCGCGGCCAAAGGCCGAGGGGTCGCGGTGGCGGTCCACCAGATCCAGAAGCGTGGCGGGATCATCCGCGATCATGGTCCAGAAGGTGACGCGGACCTGGCCGCCTGCGGGGACCTGCACCGTGCGACGGATCGAGAAGACGGGATCAAGCACTGTGCCCGTGCCTTGCGACAGGGATCGCCCTGCAAGGGCGGCCTGCATGACGGTATTGCCCTGACCCAGACAGCGGGCGCGGTCCGTCTCGAACTGGACGGGGGCGGTTTCCTTGCCCTCGACCACCGCGATATGGGCGGCCCAGACTTCGGGATCGGATGGGGCGCGGCGGCGGCGGGTGGCGATCAGGACGCCCAGTTCGGGAAGCACATCGGTGACGACAAAGAGTTTCGAGAAGGCCGGATGCGCCACATCGGCCGCCATGGGGCCAAGGACCAGTTCGGCGTAAGAGGTCAACTCGATCTCGCGCGGGCGGCGGCCGCTGTTGGTCAGCGTGACGCGCCGGGCTTCGGCATCGTCTTCGGCAGAGACGACGACTTCGGTCAGGGTCGTCAGCGAGGCGGCCTTATGCGTGAAGACGGCCTGATGTTCGCTGAACACGGCCTCGTGCCGGTCTGCCTCGACGCGGGTCGGTTGCAGGGCAGAGGACCAGACTGCGCCCGTTGCCCGGTCGCGCAGGGTAATGAAGGCCCCATATTGGGGTGTCGTGGGATCGTCGCGCCAGCGGGTCACGGCAAGGCCGCGCCAATGGCTGTATCCGGCCCCTGTCGGGGTCAGCATGACGCCATAGTCGCCGTTGGACAGGACATGGGCCGTGGGCACGGCTGTTGCGGGGCTTGGGAATTGCCGAACGACAGGGGCTGAGTCCGGCTCACGGACCGGCATCGCCCCCTCTTCGGCGCGGGGCGGGGACTGGGTGACATCACGGGGCACACGTTCCTGCAAGAGCAGGTCAACCGCCATGATCATGGGTTCCGCGTGAAAACGCGCGCGCAGGCGGCCCTGCTGCACGGCATTGGCGATGGCGGTGATGGTCATCCCCTGATGATGGGCCATGTAGCTGCGCACGATGGCGAAGGCCGTCCCGGCGGGCAGGCGCGATGCGGTGAAATCCAGCGCCTCGTAGAAGCCGAAGCTGCCCTGGGCCCCCAGCGCAGCCATGCGCGCGAAGTTCTGCTGTGCTGCGGCGGGGTCCACCATGGCGGCCAAAGCGGTGGCATAGGGGGCGATCACGCGGCTTTCGCTGAGTCCGCGTTTCAGGCCCAGACCGGGCACACCGAAATTCGAGTACTGATAGGCCATTTCCAGATCACGGGCATTGTAGCCGGATTCCGAGATGCCCCATGGAATGCCGAGGTCGTCCCCATGGGCCTGTTGCCGCCGCACGATCCAGCGGTTCGTCTCGGCAAGGACCGAGCCTTCGGGGGCGCGCATGACCAGTGACGGCATGAGATATTCGAACATGCTGCCCGACCACGAGATCAGCGCCGATCCGGCCCCCATGGGCGTGGCCGCCCGGCCCAGACGGAACCAGTGGCGCGTGTCCACATCGCCTTTGGCAATGGCAAACAGGCTGGCCAGCCGCGCCTCTGAGGCCAGCAGGTCATAGCGGCTGGCGTCAAGGCGGTTGGTGGCGACCGAAAAGCCGATGGACAGGAGTTTCTGATCCCGGTCGAGCAGGAAGTCGAAATCCATCGCATTGGCCAGCCCGCGGGACAGGTCCTCGACAGCGGCAAGACGTGGGCCAAGGGACAGGTCGCGATCCGCTGCATGACCGGCCAGACAGGCATGTGCGGCGGCGATCCAGAAAGTGACCTCGGTCTGCGGGGACGCGGTATCGGCCTCAGCCATGCGGGCCTGAACGAGGGTGGGCGTGCTCAATGCCAGCAACCGGTCAAGCGGGGCGGCGGCCTTTGCGGCCTCGGACAGGTCCTTTAAGCGTGCAGCCAGTTCCCTGTCCGGGGACCGGGTTTCCTCCAGCGCCCGTTGCGCCAGTGTCAGCGTATCCAACAGACCTGCGCGCCAGTCGGCTTCGGCCGGGGAGGTGCGCCGCCATTCGGCACAGGCCTGCGCGACGGCGATCAGATGGCCAGCCAGATTGCCGCTGTCCACGGTCGAGATATAGGCAGGTTCCAGCACGCGCAGGTCATCGGTCGCATGCCAGTTGTGCAGATGGCCCCGGAAACGCGGCATCCGCTGGATCGTGGACAGGGTCCGTTCCAGACGGGAGGTGGCTTCGGCCCGGCCGATCCAGCCCATGTCATGCGCGGCCACTGTGGCCAGCAGATAGAGGCCGATATTCGTGGGCGAGGTGCGGCGCGCCAGCAAGGGTTGCGGGGTTTCCTGAAAGTTGTCGGGGGGCAGGTCATTTTCGTCCCGGGTCACGAACGTCTCGAAATAGCGCCACGTGCGGCGCGCGATCAGGCGCAGATCCTGACTGACGGGCGCGGTCAGCAGCGCGGTCTGGGGCGGTGGGCGCCTGCGGCTGACACGAAAGGCGATCAGGGGGCTTAACAGCCAGAGCAGCGCGAAAGGCCCGGCCAAAGGCGCAGCGGGCGGATTGAGCGCGATTGCCGCAGCCGCAACCGCAACGCCAAGGGTCACGCCGCCCATCATCTCGCGGTAATGCCGCAAGGCACCGGGTTGGCGACGCTGGGCCATCTGGGCCGCGGTCACCCATTCCAGCAGGTTGCGCCGCGACACGGCCAATCGCCAGCCGGTCCGCACAATGGCGTCCGCCATGCGCAGCGCGGCGTCAGGCAACAACGTCAAGTCCAGCGCGATGCGCAGAAGGGCAATCCGGGTATCAGCGGCAAGGGCGGCGATATGGCTGTGCGCGGTGATCCCCGCCCGCCCCGGCAGCAGCAGAAAGGGCAGGGGCAGCAGATAGGGAAGGGCTAGCAGGGCAACCATCATGACGGTCCAGATCGCGGCACCGGGCAGGGGCAGGAGCCAGCCTGCGGCCAGCGCGATCAGCGTCAGCGGCGCGGTCAGGGATCGGCGCAGGTTGTCGATCATCTTCCAGCGACCCAGCGCGGTGATCGGCGCCAGCGCCGCCCCCTTGCGGGGCAGCAGCCATGGCAGAAGCTGCCAGTCGCCCCGCACCCAACGGTGCTGGCGCTTTGCGATGATGTCATGGCGGGCGGGGAACTCCTCGACCACCTCGATATCCGACACGAGGGCCGCGCGGGCAAGGTTGCCTTCGAACAGGTCATGGCTGAGCATCGTGTTCTCGGGCACGCGACCGGCCAGCACGGCTTCGAAGGCATCCACGTCATAGATGCCCTTGCCGGTGAAAGAACCTTCTGCAAACAGATCCTGATACACATCCGAGATGGCCGCGGCATAGACGTCGATCCCGCCATGGCTGGCGTTGATCTGCTGGTAGAGCGAGCCTGCCGCCCCGACCGGCAAAGCAGGCGTCACACGCGGTTGCAGGATGCCATAGCCCCGCGTGACACGGCCGATGTCATGATCGACATGTGGCGCGTTGAGGGGATGCGCCAGTTTGCCGATCAATCGTCTGACGGTGTCACGCAAAAGCCGCGTATCGGCATCCAGCGTGATGACGAAGCGCACGTCCTGCGGCACGGTGCAGGGCGGAATGAAGCTGGTATCCGTGGCCCCGCGCAGCAGGCGGTTCAGCTCGGTCAGCTTGCCGCGCTTGCGTTCCCAGCCCATCCAGCGCCCCATCGCGGAATTCCACTGACGCCGACGGTGCAGGAACAGGAACCTGTCGCCGCCGGGAGAGGGATACGTGGCATTGAGCCGGGCAATGGCGCGGGTCGCCTGGGCGATCAGGGCGTCATCCTGCGGCCGGGTTTCCGTATCGGAATCCGGCATGTCCGACAGAAGCGCATAGTGCAAGGCCCCGTCCGTGCTGGACAGGTGATGCACCTCAAGCCGTTCGATGCAGGCAGCCAGATCGTCGGGGCTGTCCAGAAGCACGGGCATCGCCACCAGCGACCGCAACCCGGGGGGGATGCCAGCGGCGAGATCCAGCCCCGGCAGGCGTCGGGGGGGCACTGTGCGGGTCACCAGCAGATTGACCAGCGCGGAGGCAGCCTCGAAGGCCGGACCGATCCCCGCAAGGAACAACAGCAGCAGCAGCGGGCCTTGCACCCCTGCCTGAGCGAGCGCGAGCCCCAGAAGGGCCAGCGACAGGGTGCAGATGGCCAGCAGATATCCCCGCAGCCCCATCCGCCCGACGTGGCGTCGCAGCCGTAGCGCCAGCCCCGGACGATAGCCGATCCGGGCCTCGAACGCGCCGCGCCCCGCCCCGATCAGCGCGTGGCCGGGGTCACGCAGGGCGGGCGGGCCATCCACGTCGGCAAAGGTCAGCGCGGCATCGGCGACGGCCACTTCGGACAGATCCGCGCCGCGGGAGAGGGATTCGATCGCGGTGCGGTAAAGATTGCGGCTTGCGAAGTCCATCGCGCCGAAATCCGACCCCGCGCGCATCCTTTCATCGACGAGACTGACCTCCTCGAAGAAGTCAGGCCAGTCCATCTCGGTGATCAGGCGCATGCTGGTGACGATGTTGCGCATCGTGACGTTGGAGGCTCCCTGCCGCAACTGCGCGTGATGGACCACATCGTCCATGGTCAGGTTCTGCTGCGTCAGGCGTGCTTGCAGCCAATCCAGCAGGGGCGTGTCATTGCGGTCGAAACCCCGCAGTCGCTGGGCGATGCGCGCGGCAAAGATTTCGGGAAGAGGGGCATGTTCGAAAGCGGCCACGGCATCGGCCAGCACGCGCAAGCCGCGTTCGGAGGAGGGAGGGACATCCCCCGCCGGTCCGGGGGACAAGAGGCGGTCTACCAGATCATCGGCGTCCTTTCGGACCCGTTGCGCGGCGGTGATCTGTTCGGCCAGCCGTCGCATGTTCTCGATCAGCACGATACGAATGGTGATGGCCACGGCCCACAATTCGCCGATGGTCAGCGGATCGACGGTTTGATAGGCGCGCACGAAACGGGTCAGAACCTTACCGTTCAGCAGGCTGTCCGTATGGGCGACATAGGCCCAGGCCATGCCCAGCACGCGCGGATATCCTGCGAAGGGGCCTGCGGCCAGTTTGGGAAGCTGCCGGTAGTATCCGGGCGGAAGATCGCGCGCGATCTGTTCCAACTGGCGTTCGACCAGATGGTAGTTGTCCAGCAACCATTCGGTTGCGGGTGAGACGGTCTGCCCCGATTGCAGCGCCTTGGTGCAGCAGCGATAGGCCGACAGAAGTTCGGCGGCGTTGTCCTGCACCCTTGCGTGCAGGGGAAACACGCGCAGGGTGCGGTCGGTCACGGGTTGGGCTTTGGCCAGCGATATGGCGTGATGTTCCAGGCGTTCGGTGCCGAACAATTCGGCCCGGATCACCGTGCGATCATGCCACAAAGCGGCGGATTGCGCCCTTGTGCCACGCGGCAGCAGACGACCGAGGCCGGCGCGAAGGCCAGCGGTCGCCGCGCGCCGCGGCGATGGATCGCTCACTCGTTTGACGACAGATTACGGTCGCCGCCTGCGATCTCGGGGGGCATGGTTTCGGCCAGTTTCCGGTCACCGGCCTTGTACACGCGGCCCTTGGTATCGAGTCGGTCGATGGTGCGCGGCCCGGTCGTGCAATCGTTGCGCAGGCGCTTGGTCATGGCCACCCACTTGTCGGAAATTTGATCCCATTCCATGAAAACGTCCTTTCTGGACACGCGACCGCCATGCGCGGTGCGCTGCTAGTCCCTGAATAACTGTTGATGAGCGACAGTCGTTCCCTTGGGTGAGGGACAATCACGCAGCGGTGGCGGAGTGCGTCCATTCAGGCCCCGGAATCGCCGGACGTTGGCGTGCGGCGTGCGGTTCACCAAGGAAAACCGGAACGAATAGCGCGGTCGGCTGTTTCACTTGGACTGGGTGAGCAGGCGATCGGATGTCGAGAAGCCCCTCAACCCTGGAGGATTTTACCATGAACAAGCTGCTTTCAACCACCGCACTCGTGCTGGCGCTGGGGTTGCCGACCCTGCTTTCTGCGCAGACCGCCACACCTGCAGCGACCGACGCAACGACCTCGGCGCAGACCGAGACCGAGATGTCCGGCTTTCTGGCGGCGCGCGGCGACTCGGACCTTTATGTATCGGAACTGATCGGTGAGCAGGTCTATGCCCGCCGCACGCCGGGGGACGCCGACGCCCCTGCCGCCGCTGATGGAACCATGATGATGATGAAATCCGCCGATCTGGAGGAAATGGACAATATCGGCGAGATCAACGAGATCATCCTGACCAGCGAAGGCGAGGTCCGGGCCATTGTCATCGGTATCGGCGGATTCCTTGGGATGGGTGATCAGGACGTGGCCGTGACGATGGATCAGGTCACCTTTGCACATGATGCGGACGATCAGGCGGAGATGTATGTCGTCGTCAATACCGGTGCGGACACGCTCAAGCAGTCGCCTGCCTTTGATCGTCAAGCGGCGGTGACCGGCGGCGATACGCAAGCGGCACCCGCCGCGACCGGCAGCGGCGACACGGCGCAGACCAAGACCGATGCCGAGGAGCGGACCCGCTTCACAGCCCCCGATATGGCGCGTGACGGTTACAATCGCGTGGAAATGACGCAGGTTTCAACCGAGATGCTGACGGGAAAGACAGTCTACAGCCCGGATGAGCAGGATGTTGGCACGGTCGAGGACATGATCGTCGATGATGCCGGGAAGATCACCGCCGTCATCATTGATTTCGGAGGCTTTCTTGGGCTGGGTGCCAGTCAGGCGGCGCTTGGATTTGACGAACTGACCGTTCTGACGAATGAAGGGGACACGGATGTGCGCGTCTATGTCAATGCCACCAAGAAGGAAATTCAGGCGTTGCCGCAATATGAAGCGGCCAAGTAACGCGACCTGATCGCGCCGTGGTCCGGCGTGACTGTTCCGGTCATCCTGCGTGATGATCGGGACAACCGCCAGAAAAAACAGGCCGCACACCATAGGTGTGCGGCCTGTTTCGTTGTGTCGTGCAATGGCCCTGCCGGGTGGGCCAGCGGGCCTCTGCCAACGTCAGGGACAAGGCGGCGCGCCCTGTCCGGCACAGGATCAGCCCGCGTGGTGGGGCATCGCCTTGAGCCTGTCCTTTGTCGTGTCCAGATGGACGCGCAGATCCGTCCCGTTCGTTTCACGCAGAAAAGTCAGGTCGCTGAACGGCATCTGGACCGCATGCGCGCCCATGCCGAGGAAACCGCCGACGTCGATCACCGCATCGGTGATCTTGCCATCGGTGCCGACCTTCAGCGCGCTGATGGTGCCGATGGTTTCGTCGTCGCGGCCATAGACAGTGGCGCTTTCGACATCCGCCGTTGTCAGGTCATGCGGCAATGCGCGGTCATATCCGTTGCGGACGAAACCGTAGGCGCCGCCACCCGCGGCTGCGGGATGGTTGTATGTGTCATGTGTCATGTGATGTCCTTTGTCCCGGGTCACGGGATGGCTGGTCGCAGGGTCCCCCTGCCAGGGTGTGACCGGTCCGATGCCATCGGTCCCGCCACCCCTGCCAAGGCGCAGGGCGGGACGTCCGAAACGATCCCGGTCACATGAAAACAACGCAAGTCATCCCGCATCGTTCCTGTCGGACTGGCCCTGCGCGGTGATCTGTCGGTAGCGTTGACGGGCGGGCCTTCAGGCGCTTTGGATGTTGGCGGCCAGTGCCAGACGGACCAGCGCGGGAAGCGATCCGGCCCCGGTCTTGCGCATGACCGCCGCGCGGTGGTTCTCGACCGTGCGTTGGTTGATCCCGAGTTCATTGGCGATGATCTTGTTGGGATGTCCCGCCAGCACAAGCGTCAGAACTTCGCGCTCGCGGGCGGTGAGCTGCGCGAAGGGCTTGCGCGCGACCTTGTGGGACTGGGTCTTGGCCTCGTCATTCTGGGCGAGGTCGATGGCATGGCGCACGCTGGACAGCAGGTCGGCGGCGCTGGCTGGCTTCTCGATCAGGTCGGATGCTCCGGCCTTGAGCGCGGCCGTGGCAACCGCGGCGTCACCGTGGCCGGTCAGCATGACGACCGGCAGCGTCGATTTCTGGCTCCGCAGCAGGCTGATCAACGAGATCCCGTCCATGTCGGGCAGCAGGTTGTCGACCAGAAGGCAGGCATCGCCCTCGGGTCGGGGTTTCGACAGAAAATCCTCGGCCGATGTATAGCTGACAACCTTCCAGCCTTCGGCCTCGAACAGGCGTCGCAGCGTTTCGCGGATCATCGGGTCGTCATCCACGACGTGAACGGTCAAGCCGGTGGCCTGCAAGCTGCGGGTGGTTCCGGGCCTTGCAGAGCGCGTGTTTTGCAGCAGGTCCGAGATCATGGCCAGAAGCACCTCGGGCATGACCGGTTTCATCACGTGATGGTAGGGTGAACTGGCAATGCCTTTCAACGTGGCTTTGGTGATGTCGCCTGTCAGGATGATGGTCGGCACCGTCTCGCCCAGAACATCCGGCAGATCCTGCGCCAATTGCAGGCCCGTCGTGCCGCCATGCAGGTCGAAATCCGTCAGCAAAAGATCGGGGCTGTCCACATCCTCGCTGGCCCAGGCCAAGGCTTCCTGTGCATTGGCCATGGCGATGACGTCATGGCCTTCCTTGACAAGGACCTTGGTCATCAGATCCCGAAGCGGTTCCTCATCCTCGACCAGAAGGATCGTGCCGGTCTGATGCGTCGAGGCGGGCGGGACGGGGACGGTCTCTGTCGCCTGTTCGGCATCCAAGAGGGGTTCGACCACGGGAAGCGTGATCATGAAGGCCGACCCCTTGCCCGGAGTGGACCGGACGGACAGCGGATAATTCATCAGATGCGCAAGGCGCTGCACGATGGACAGACCAAGCCCCAGACCTTGCCCCGCCAGTGCCGAGCCCTTGTCCGCCTGATGATAGGCCTCGAAGATGGCCGAGCTTTCGGTTTCCGCAACGCCGATGCCGCTGTCGCAGACCAGAATGGTCAGCACGCCACCACGGCGCCGGCATCCCATCAGGATACCGCCCTTGGGCGTATATTTCAGCGCATTGGACAGTAGATTGCGCAGGATCTGTTCCAGAAGCTGCGGGTCCGTCTGCACCCATGCCTTGCAGGGCACCGCGCGCAGTTTCAGCCCCTTGACCCCGCATTGAGGCCGGAATTCTTCGGCAAGCCGCTGCATCAGCGGCGCGATCGCCATCGGTCGCATATTGGGGCGCACGATGCCGGATTCGATCCGGTTTACATCCAGCATGGAGTCCAGCATCTCGGTCATCGACTGCAGGGTCTGATCCAGAAGGGCGGCCAGTTTGGCCCCTTCGGTCGAGCGTTTCTGTCCACCCAGAAGCTGATGCAAGAGCGCCATGGATTGCAGAGGCTGGCGCAGATCATGACTGGCTGAGGCCAGAAAACGCGACTTCGCCTTGGTTGCGCGTTCGGCCTTGGCCATCGCCGTCACAAGGGCCGCGTTGGTGCGTTTGCGCTCGGTGATGTCGAGATAGGTGATGACCACACCCTCGACCTTTTCCCCTTCGGTGCGATAGGGTTGAATGCGACGCAGGAACCACTGTCCGCTGTCATCGACCGTTTCCCGTTCGATGGGTTCGGAGGTTTCAAGGACATGTCTGGCGTCCGAGTCCAGATCGTCGTCCTTCGCGACGGCGGCAAGGTCCGCGAGAGGGCGGCCGATATCCGTCGAGATGACCCGAAAGACGGAGCGGGCCGCAGGTGTAAAGAACCGGATGTTCAGATCCCGGTCAAGAAACAGGGTGGCGACATCAGTGCTGTAGAGCACGTTCTGAAGGTCATTCGCCGTGGTGCGGTGCCGTTCGAGTGTTTCCTGCAACTGGCTGTTCAGCGCGGTCAGTTCCTCGTTCAGCGATTGCAGTTCTTCCTTCGAGGCCAGCAGTTCCTCGTTCGTGGATTGGAATTCCTCATTGACGGACAGGGCCTCGGCCGCATCTGCGGCATGAGCCTCGACCTCTTGCTCCAGATCATGCAGGGCGTCGGACAGATCGCTTCGGGTCGCTTCCAGTTCGGATTCAAGGTCCCGTGTCTGCACCTCCTTGCCAGAGGGGCGACCGGTGGTGCTTGCGTGATCGCCGCTTGTGGCACGGGTTGTGTTGATGAAGCAGACCAGCAGCAACTGTTCGGTGCCCGCCTTGACGCTGTGGAGATCCATGTCGAAGTCGGTGACGCTTTGGATGCGGCCACCCGACACGGTCACGCGCGGGTTGGACGGTGTGCAGGATGCTGCTGCCGCCCTGAACCTTGCCCGCAGGACCTTGGGCAGCATACCCAGGACGCCGCCATCCGGGTGTCCTTGTGTGATCTTGAGGTATTTTTCCGTCGGTCCAAGGAAGTAGAGGCATTCAAGCCGCGTGTTCAACAGAACCGCGGCGGGTGCATAGTTCTCCAGCACAATGCGGCGGCACAGGTCTGCCAGCGCGTTGCGGCGCAGCGAGGGCTGGGTGTTTGTGGACGCGGCGTCCTCTTCGCGTTTGCCGATGGCGAAATGCAGATCACCGGGATTGTTGTGACCGACACGACGCCAGATGCGCGCCTGCTTGTCCTGAACGGTGAAGCATCCGTCGCCCGCACCGGGCATCTCGGCGGTGCCCAGCAGCAACAGACCGTTTTGCCGCAGGGCAAAGCAGCATTGCGCGATCACCCGCCGTTGCGCCTCGGGTCCCAGATAAATCAGGACATTGCGGCAGGAGACGAGGTCGATCTTGGAAAAGGGCGGGTCCGACAGCAGGTCTGCGACCGTGAAGACGATCATGTCGCGCAAGGCAGAGGTCACTCTCCATCCCCCGTCCTCGGCCACGAAAAAACGCTCAAGGCGCTCGGGCGAAACCGAGGTTTCGATGTCCTTGGGATAGAACCCGGCCCGTGCGGTCGCGATGGCTTCGGGATCTATGTCCGAGGCAAGGATCTGCACGCGGGTGGTGGACCCTGCTGCCTCGGCCGCTTCGATACAGGTGATAGCAAGAGAATAGGCCTCTTCGCCTGTGCTGCATCCTGCGACCCAGACCCGCAGGGGACGATCCGGCGCCAGATTGGCCAGAAGATCCAGCAGGGCGGTGGTGGCCAGATGGTCAAACACTGCGGGATCACGGAAGAAACTGGTGACATGGATCAGAAGATCCGCTGACAGCAGGGAAAGTTCCTCGGGATTTTCCTTGAGCATGGCAAGGTAGCGGTCCATCTGGTTGACGCCAAGTCCGGCAAGCGCCATGCGCCGCGCGATGCGCCGCTCCAGTGTCCCCCGCTTGTAGAGCGAAATGTCATGGGCCAGATGTTTGCCCAGAAAGGCCAGCAGGTCGTCACAGCTTGTCTTGTCGGCTGCATTGCCGGACGACGCGGCGTTCTGGTCCGCTGGCGTTGTCTCGGCCGTCTCGTCCTTGTCATGGCTGAAAGTGCCGACGAAGCCTTCAATGGCGGCGACCATCTGATCCGTGCGCAGCGTCTGTGAGACGAAACCCGTCTTGATGGCGCTTTCCGGCATGCCGGAATAGCCCGCCTCGGACGGATCCTGCGCGATGACAAGTCCGCCCGCGGAATGGATGTCGGCAATGCCCTTGGTGCCATCCGTGCCTGTGCCGGACAGAACGATGCAAGCCGAACCTGCGCCCGCATCCTTGGCCAGGGATTGCAGGAGCAGATCGAAAGGCAGTCGCACGGATTGACCGGTCTCGGGCTGACGGAGGTGGATCGCTCCATTGGTGACGGTCATGAAGACGCCCGGTGGAATGACATGCAGAACGCCGGGTTTCAGCATCATGCCCTCGGTCGCGAGCATGACCTTGAGCCGTGTCTGGCGCGACAGAAGGTCAACCACCATGCTGTCATGCGAGGGATCAAGATGCATGATCAGGATGAACGCGGCGTGCATGTCGGCGGGAAAACCGTTGACCAGCGCACGGGTCGCCTCAAGCCCGCCTGCAGAGGCGCCGATGGCGATGACGGGTATACGACTGCGTGGCGAGGTGTCCGACATTTTCGTCTCCAACCGGGGCTGAGTGCTGCGGTTAACGTGTGATCTTTTGCATCACGAGGCAGCCAGAACACGCTGATCGGAATTCATTGTCTTACAGAAACACGCTTAGCAGGGTTTGGATCCATCCGATACAGCAATTGATCCGCGCGCCTGCACAGGTGGTGCCCGCAGTGTCACGGTGAGACGGTGGCGAGAAGTTGCGCATGAGTAGATTCCGACGCTACGCACCCCGATCGCGGAAACCTAATCTGATGTCATGAAGCGATGCCTTTGAGGGGCGCGCCAAAGGGCTGGCTGGTCCGGTGACAGGATCTTGCGACAACACGTTCCTGATCCGGTTCGGGCCAGCCCCAATGTCGGAAGGACAGACCCATGAACCAGATCGTCTACATCGTCGGTGCCATCGTCATCGTGCTCGCTCTGCTGAGCCTTGTCGGCTTGCGTTGATTTCGCGTCCAAGAATGAGGAATACCACCATGATTTCTGAAAATGCACCATCCCGGCACATCACCGGGACAACGTCCTCTGCTGAAACTGCAGAAAGCTCCTATGTGGATTGGGCGGCTATTCTTGCAGGTGGCATCTTCGCACTTGCGATCTCTTTCCTGCTGGTCAGCTTTGGCGCCAGTCTGGGATTGTCCCTGGCCTCGCCATTTCGCGGTGAGGGAGTGTCCGCGGCCTGGCTTGTCATCGCGGCGGGGATCTGGCTGGCCTGGGTGATGGTCGTCGGTTTCGGCGCTGGAGGTTACTTGTGCGGCCGGCTGCGCCGCAGGGCCGGTGACGCCACACCCCATGAAGTCGAGGCCCGCGACGGCATGCACGGTCTGCTGGTCTGGGCCACCGGCGCGATGGTCGGAACGGTTCTGGCGGCGTTCGGTGCGGGTGGTTTCATCAGCGCCGGTGTGTCCGCTGCGGACACGGTCACCGAACTGGCAGGCGACGCGGTTTCGTCTGACTACTTTGCCAATGTGATGCTGCGCGGTGACGCCGGTGCCACGACGGGCGAGGGGGCCGACGCGATCAGTGTCGCACCCGCTGTGCAGCAAGAAGTGGCGACGATCATCACCCGCAGCCTGACGACGGGCGAGATGGTCGATCGTGACCGCACCTATATGGCGCAGGTCGTCGCGGCCAACAGCGATCTTGGTCAGGACGAAGCCCGCGCCCGTGTCGATGAAACCATTGCCGAGATTGACGCGGCCCGCACCGCCGCGCGTGAGGTTGCCGAGAAGGCCCGCGTGGCTGGTGTGATCTTTGGCTTCATCGCCGCCGCCACCTTGTTGATCGGCGCCGTAGCCGCCTTCTTCGCGGCGGCCGCAGGCGGGCATCACCGTGACCAAGGTCTGGGCTTCGACATCTTCACCGCGCGGCGCTGACGCGCCACGCCCCGGACCCAACTTCCAAACGGAAAGGAAAGACCCATGCCCGCATTGATTGCTTGGCTTCTTGGCGCACCGATCCTCGTCATCCTGATCATCGCGCTTCTGCTCTGACAATTCTCGGATGTCAGACCGCTGCACAATTCCAGGATAAAAGGAGATGTTCCCATGCCTCATGAAAGCCAGTCAGAGATTTTCATCCGTCTGCTGGGTGATGCCGTTCAGGCCGACCGTCTGGTCCGCACATCAAACAAGGCTTCGCAGCTCAAGGACAAAGTGAAGCGGACCCGACGGCTTTTCCAGCCGGACATCGACGACGCCATGTATGCCATCGGTCCGCTGGATTGCGTCCAATTGATGGCGGCTGGCGCGATCAACCCGCAGAACGGCTGATCCCGCGCCGCGTGGCGCAGACGACACCACGCTGTTCATCCGACGTTCCGGGGCGATCCTGCCCCGGAGCGGTCCCAGATCCGAAAAAGGAAACTTATCATGACAATCGAAACTCTGGACGACCTGTTCCTGCACACTCTCAAGGATGTGCTTTATGCCGAGCGCAAGATCCTCAAGGCGCTGCCAAAGATGGAGCGCAAGGCCACGGATCAGAAGCTGAAGACGGCGCTGCTGTCGCACCGGGACGAAACCGAGGATCATGTCGTCCGTCTGGAGGAGGTGTTCGAGATCCTTGGCAAACCCGCCCGCGGTGCCAAATGCGACGCGATGGTCGGTCTGATCGAGGAGGCCGAAGGGCTGATGGCCGAGATCAGTGATCCCGAAACCATGGATGCGGCGCTGATTTCCTTGGCTCAGGCGGTCGAGCATTATGAAATCGCCCGCTACGGCACATTGGTGGCCTGGGCCAAGCAGCTTGGCCTTCCCGAGGCTGCGGCTTTGCTGAAATCGACGCTGGATCAGGAATATGGGGCGGACAAGGCCCTGTCCAAGCTGGCGGAACAGCGGCTGAATGCGGCCGCCGCCGGGTAAGCCACAACAGGGCGCAGGGGGTGTCTTTGGCCCCCTGCGTCCGCTTTGCCGGTTCGTCCGCGCGAAAATTCAAACTGCTCCCGCGACAGGTCAAGGACGCTGCGACACGCGACCGACCCGTTTCCCGATGGTTCCAACCCGAAAGCGAGACGCAAAACATGCACGGCCAACATCCGTTTCATATCCTTCTGCCGCAGCACACGCCTTCCCTGCGACGGCGTGCGCTGAGTCTGACCTCCAGTCCGCACCGTGCCGAAGATCTGGTGCAGGACACATTGCTGAAAGCCTGGGCCAGTCGGGACAGCTTCCGGCAAGGAAGCAACCTGCGCGCCTGGTTGTTCACGATCCTGCGCAACACGTTTTTCTCTGACCTCAGAAAACATCGTCGCGAAGTCGAGGATGTCGATGGCTCATACTCTTCCAGACTGTGCGAGGAAGCCCGGCAGGAGGATGTGATCTCGCTGAAGGAACTTATCGCCGCAACAGGGCAACTGCCCTATGTCCAGCGCCGCCCCGTGGTGCTGATGGGGGTCTACGGATATTCCCAACTTGAGGCGGCCAATGCCTGCCATTGCACGGTGGGCACGATCAAAAGCCGCGTCAGCAGGGGCAGGGCCACCCTTAACATGGCTTTGTCGGAAACCCCGAGAATGAGCGGATAGCGCGGGGTCTGATGGGCAGGGCGGGCCGTCACGGCGCGGGTGTCGGCGGCGGTGAGGCCGCATCGGTCGCGGGCTCGACAGAGATGGCTTCGATGGCGCGCCCGCTGAGGAAGTTGCCGAAAGTTGCCAGCGCCGGCACGTGATCGCAGATCACTTTGATCAGCACGAGGATCGGCACCGCCATCAATGCGCCGGGAATGCCCCAGAGCCAGGCCCAGAAGATGACCGTCAGGAATACGGCAACCGTATTCAGTTGCAGGCGCGCCCCCAGCAGCATCGGCGTCAGAACCTGCCCCTCGATCGCGGTCAGCGCCTGATAGGCGATGGGGGCCAGCATGGCATAGTAGAGGCTGTCGAAATGGACGATGGCAAAGGCGCCCACCCCGATCGTGCCGATGACACCCCCCAGAAACGGCAGATAGTTGAGGCAGAAGGCCGCGAGGCCCCAGACGAAGGGGTAGGGCATATCCAGCAGATACATGGCCGCGGCGATGGCAAGCCCAAGCACGGCGTTGATCACGGTGATTGCCACGATGTAATGCGACATCCGTCTTTCGATCTCGTAGATGACCGTGAGGGCGCGCTTCTTGTCGCCGAAGCGGGGAAAGGATTCCACGATCTTGACGTAGAACAGATTGCCTGCCGACAGCAGGAACAAGGCCAGCACCAGACCCGCGGCGAGGGAGGTGACGAAACTGGCCAGATTGCTGACGGCCGTGGTCAGGAGGCCGGGTTGCTGCAACACGACGGTTGAGGCGGCTTCCTCACCGCCCTTGGCCAGATCCTCGACCTGTTTCGAGGCGTCCTGCACCGCAGCCACGGACGCGGTGATCCCGCGCAGTTTGTCGCGCAGTTCAAAGGAGATGCGTGGGATCTCGTCGAACCAGCTGGCGACCGATCCTCCCAACAGCAGGACGGCGACACCGATCATCCCGGCAAAGCCGAAGATCATCACGAAGGCGGACAGCGGCGCGGGGATACCGCGACGCGACAGCCAGCGCACACCGGGCCCCAGCGTCAGTGCCAGCATGAAGCCCAGAACAACGGGCAGAACCACGTCCTTTGCAAAGTAGACGGCGGACAGCGTCATCAGGATGACGATCGCCGTCAGAAGCCTGTTGGTTGTGGCCGTCTTGTCCATGCTATCCATGACTTTCCTCCGATGATCGGGATCGACCTGATCCATACGGGTGCGTTGCAACGAGCGGCGGGGTCATCCAACGGCCTGCGGCACGGGCAGGCCAGCCGTTCGTGTCGATGATACACGGGTTTTATCCGAACCGCGCATCATAATCCGCCGGGGCAATGCGTCTTGGCCGCAGGCCGGTTTGCCGGGATGTGCTCATGTCGGTTGCGATCGGTTACGCGCGGGGTGCGGGGCGTTGGTCGCGTCCGAAGCGTAGCGATCCACAAGAAAGCTGGTGGCCCCATGGAACAGGGCCGAGGCGAAAATCGTGTAGGCCACCAGAGCCCAGAGCTGATCCTCGTTCACGAATTCCATATGCCCGGTCGCATAGCCGACATAGTAGATCGAGCCGATGCCGCGCACCCCGAAGAAGCCGACGATCAACCGGTCACCCGAACTCATGCCACTGCCCAGCAGGGACAACCAGCCCACCAGCGGCCTGATGACCAGCAGCAGACCGAAGCCGATGAGCGAGTGGCGCCAATCCAGAACCGGCCAGAGTGCCGGCAGGATGCCCCCCAGCAGCAATAGCAGGAAGGCGGTCAGAACATGTTCGACAGCCTCGCTGAAGGCGTGCAGTCGCTTGTGAAAGTGGTGCTTTTCCTGCACGCGGCGGCACATCAGACCGGCGGTGAATGCCCCGATGAACCCGTATCCTTCTGCCAGTTCGACGACGCCGTAGCACAACAGCACAGCCCCAAGCGCCAGAACACCGGGCCCGCTTTTCTCGATCGCCGCACTTCCCCATGGGGAAAACAGGGTGCGCCCCAGAATCCACCCGATCAGGGCACCGATCACGGCCCCGACGACGATCCGGTAGAGCACGTCGCGCAGCAGCCAGTCGGCAAGCCATTCCGACGGGTTCGTGCCCTGCGCCGCGATGATCAGCCCGAGGTAGACGAAAGGAAAGGCCAGACCATCGTTCAACCCGGCCTCGGCTGTCAGGGTGAAGCGCACGGGATGTTCGCGGCCCTCCAGCGGGGGGCCGACCTGCACATCACCTGCAAGGACAGGGTCCGTGGGGGATAGAACCGCCCCCAGCATCACGGCCCCCGCGACGGTCAAGCCGGCCAGTGCCCATCCCAGCAAGGCAATGGCCGCCACGGTCAAGGGCATGGCGATCACCAGCAACCGCACCGTGGGCCGCCAGCGGCTCCAGTTGCTGATATCGTCGATCCGCAGACCCGTGGCAAAAAGCACCACGATGACCACGATCTCGCTGATGATCTCCCAGATCGCGGGCGAGACGGTGGGATCTGGCACCTTTGGCATGCCGGGGATCAGGTTGAAGATCACCAGACCCAGTATCATCAGAACCGCCGAGGACAAGGCCGTGCGGTTGAAGATGATCCGGGGCAGCAGATAGGCGATGAACACAGCCGCACCGACAGCCGCCATCAGGATGTGCATCTGCGATAGGCCGAAGAAGGGAGCGGTTTCAGACATGGACGTTCCATTTCCGGGATCGTTGGAACCAGCCGCTGTGGTTCAGGCGCATCATGCGGGGTCGTTGTTCGGCACTGACCCCGCTCTTAGCGGCTGATGAGGGGATTGCCCACCCTTTTACGGGGCGCGGGCCCCATGCCGGATTGCGGGGACTGTATCGGAGGCAGAGTGTCAGCCTTGCGCGACGAAAGCCTTCGCAGGTGCAGCCTTGCTCGGCGCAATATGCGCCGCAGCAGACTTGACCGCCGCCTGCCGCGCCAAACCTGCCTGCAGAAGGCCGTCATGCGTGCCGCAGTCATAGCGCGTGCCACTGAAACGAAAGGCCGTGATCGCCGTGGTTTCGGCATCATGGGCGATTGCGTCGGTCAGTTGGATTTCACCGCCAGCGCCTTGTTCGACACCGTGCAGGGTCGCAAATATTGCAGGATCCAGAATATAGCGGCCGACAGCCGCCAGTCGCGATGGTGCCTTGTCCGGAGCCGGTTTCTCGATCATGCCCAGAACCGACACGCTGCGCCCGATCGAGGGTCCGGCAAGTCGGAAGATGCCATAGCTTCCGGTTTCCTCGGGCTTGACCTCCATCGCTGCGATCATGTGACCTGTGCCGTATTGGGCTGCCATTTCCGGCAGGCAGGGTTCGCCCAGGATCAGGTCATCGGGCAGGATAACCCCGAAAGGTCCCGGCAGGACGTCATTCTCGGCGCAGAGCACGGCATGTCCCAGCCCCAGCGGTTCAGGCTGCTCGACGAAGACGATCTCGATGTCGTCCGGAATCTGGATATCAGCCATGGCGCTGCCCAGATTGTGTTTGCCCGCCTTGTTCAGTTGCTGGACATGGGCGCGGTGCGAGGTGAGGTATTGGCGGATCTTTCCCTTGTCGGGATGCGTCACGACGACCACGCGCTCGACTCCCAAGGCGATCGCCTCGTCCATGGCGAATTGCAGCGCGGGACGGTCATAGACGGCCAGCAACTCCTTGGGTGTGACCTTGGTGACCGGCAGGAGCCGCGTTCCCAATCCGGCGGCGGGGATCACGATTGAGCGAATTTTCTGTGTCATCTGCGGTTCTTTCCATATGGCAAGACGGTTTGTCTTGTTAACGCCCGTGCCGTGCCTTGCGTTCCGGTCGGGCAGGGCACGCGGGTGTTTTTTGCCGCTCTTTTTCGGAGGGGTTCGTCAGGATTTGTAAAGTTCAAGCGTGTGCCGGCCCAGCAGATGCGCGCAGATGCCAAGTTGAAGCGACATACGCATCAAGGCGCGCGTCCGCCGGGCGGGCCAGACCGCATGCACCGCGCCCAGCCCAAGAAACAAGGTCGCCTTGCCCATGGCCTTGGCCAGCGGGATGGCCGTGCCGCTGTGGTTGCGATCCGGCTGCGTGATCATGCCATGGGTCTGTCCGGCGCGAAAACTTCTGCGCAGAAGGAATCCAAGGCTTTCCCGCTGTCTGGGGACGTCCTCATGCGTGATGGCGTCGGGAGCATACCCGATGACCCCGCCTTGTCTGACCATGCCGTGAAAGAAGGCGTCATCCTCGCCCCCGGTGCGCCCCAGAGCTATGTCGAAGTGCCGCCCCACAAGATGGGGGCTGTCCAGACGCAGCATCACATTGCCGGTATAGCCGTTGAGGATGCGCCCGTCCTTTTGGATGACAGGGGTCGCATCGTGAAGCTGTGATCTGCGCATCCAGAGTGCCGTGTCCGCGCTGTAGACCGCCGTAACCTTGCCTAAGACAGCATCGGCGCCCGATGTCGTGATGTGGTTCAGAAGATGTCTGGCCCAGCCCATGGGGGCGACCTCGTCATCGTCGATCATGGCCAGGTAGTCCGCCCCCAGGAGACGGGCTTTCGCAAGCAGCGCGTTACGGGCGACGGATATGTTGCGTGCTGGCGCATGGACATAGTGCAAGGCGATCCCGGACTGGCCCTTTGCGTTTTCGACCAGAGGCAGGGCAGAGGGGGTGTCGTCATTATCTGCCACGATCACGCAGCAGTGCACATCCAGCGCCAGGCTTTGCTGCGCCAGACTGTCCAGCGTCTGTCGCAGCGAGGGGCGCCGAAAGGTGCAAACACCAATGGCGACGGTCACCTTGTCCCGCGCTATGCTTTGGAGCAGGGTGTCAGGCATCGTTGCGTTGCCACTGTGACGGCGCGCTGCTACGGTGCGGGGGTTCCTTGGAATTGACATTGTTTGCTGGCACCACGTCCTTGACGTTCCTTCGAAGAATAGAAAGCCGGCCATGAAGATCGTGTTGTTCATCTGCGGCATGTTGTGTGCGCTTGTCACGGTTGCGGCGGCGACATTGGCGCTGGGTTGGTCCGTCTGGTCGGTCGTTGCCATCTGCGGCGCCGTTCTGGTGAGCGGGCAACTTCTGTATTTGGGTGTGATACTCGGCGATGCGTGGTTGCGCCGCGCCAAGGGATCCGAGGACGATCGGCCCGCATCCTCGCGCAAGCATGGAACGCGGTGACATCTGGCCCGTCACGCCGCGGTTTTCGCTGTCAGACCTGCCCTTCATCCGCGTTCCGCCCGGCTGTGGCGGGGCAGGAACAAGGGCGCGGCATGCCGGTCCACCTGTCTGGGTGGGGAAGCCCGGCGCACGGCGCGTAGCCCATAGACAAGCGCCACCAGCACCATGACGGACAGCGCGTGGAATTCGAAGAAAACCGGCACTTCCACGACGGACAGGATCATCACGAAGGAAATGGCCATGAAGCCGAACATGGCGGGCGCGTGCCCGACGGTCAAAAGCCAGCGGCTGGCCAGAAGAAAAGCCGGCACCAGAAGAAGGATCTGCAACAGGACACCGATCATCCCGATCTCGACCGCGTTGGACAGAACGAGGTTGTGGAAATTGAAACCGGATCTGGACAGGATGTAGAAATCCGACCAAAGCGCCTCGGCCAGGGCGTTGCCCTCGACCCAGAAGGCACGGTAGCCTGTGCCCAGGATGGGGGCGCGTGTGATTTCGGCGACGGCGGACGCCCATAATTCGGTCCGGCCCGTCAGGGAGGTGTCTTTCCCCGTCATCTGCACGATCACACCCATGATTGCATCGCGGAACGGGATCACGATCCCCAGCACGACCATCAGAGCGCCCCGCAGTAGCATGGCGCGCGGTCTGCGGCGGGCGGGTGGCAGGCCGGACAGGCCCAGCAGGATCAGCGCGGCCACCAACACGAAGACGGATGCCAGAATGGCGCCCACCGACTGCGCCAAGGCGATCTGCGGCAGGGCAAGAGCCGCGCCGCCCAGCCCGGCAAGACGCCAGATCACGGGTTGCCCGCGATCGGCCAGAAAGGCGAAAGAACACAGGAGCAGCGCAACCATGGTGAACGCAAAGTAGTTCTTGCTGTCGAAGATCCCGATCCAGACACCATCGGCCCGGACATCACCGATCAGCACACTGGCAATCCCTGCCATCGCAAGGGCGGCGAACTGAACGCGCAAGAAGATGACCGGGGCCAGACGATTTGCCAGCGTGACGGCGATCATGAAGGTGACCAGCAACTGCAACCCGTGCCTGAGAGAGAGATCAGGATGCGCCGACCACAGGGCGCTGAGGGTGCACCACATGGGCAACAGGAAAAGCCACCAGTAGTCCTGCACCTCGCGCAGGGTCAGGTCGATCCGGCGCAGCATCAGGAAAAGTCCCGAGATCAGGAAGATCAGCACCCCTTCGCGCCCCAGATAGGACAGGAAAACCAACGCGGTGAAGACCGCCAGCGCCAACAGCACGTTCGGGCAGATGTTGAACCCTTCTGCGGTCCGGGCGTGGTTCGGCTGGTGGCGAAAGGAGCTCATTCCACGTCCTGCGACAGCGTGCAAAGGACGGAGTCCGGAAACTGACAGGCGTCGCCCAGGGCGGTGAAGGCGATCCAGTCGATATCCATCCGCTTGGGCTGATCGGGTTCGACAAAGGGCCCCATCCAGTCGGTCAGCGTGTCGGATCCCCACAGGCTGAAGTAGATCTTCTGCGGACGTTCGGGCAAGGCGGTGTCCGACACGTCATGGATCAACTGACCGTTGACATACCACCGCAGCCGTCCGGGTTCCCATGTGAAGGAATAGATGTGAAAGGCTTCATGCGCGGGCCGGGGCAGGGGCACGACGGCCCCATGCATCGGCACACCGTCCACATAGGTGTTCACCGTCACATCCTGCGGGTTGGCGGTCAGGATCTCGACGTCGATCTCGTCATGGCGTTCGCCATGCGTCGGTCCGATATAGGTAAAGAACGCGGCATTCAGACCGCTTCCTTCGTTCGTTCTGATCCGCGCCTCATAGGTGCCGTGGCTGAACCTTTGCCGGGTCTGGATTTCACCGCAGAGATAGGCATGGGCCAGGCTGTCGTGCCGAAGGAACAGCAGACCGATGTGATCCGCCTCATGCACCACGGCGCTTTCGGACCAGAGGCAGTTCTGATGGTCGCCGTTGCTCCACCCGTCCGAGACATACCAACGGTCGCGGTCGAATGTTGACAGATCGTCGAAGAAGGATGTGCCGATGCTGTCGGCCCGTGCCTGGAGTGACGTCATCAGCAGCAGGACGGCCCCAACGGTCCGGGCTGTGCGGGCGATACACGGTATCCGGCCCGAAACGCGTCGTGATCGTGGATCAGTCATCCTAAACCCCCTCATGCGGATCGGCAGGGGTGTCGCGATCCTGCGTTGTCCGGTTGGACTTGTTCAGCACCGTGCCTATGAACTTTTCATACAAAACCGGATGCGCCGACAGGATGGAGCGGAACAGAGCCTTGTCTGTCCGTCCCCATTCCAGCGCGATCACTACCGCGTCGAGACCGACAAGAACGGCATCCGCATCAGGGGCGGTGTCCAGAGGCGGCAGGTCGATGATCGTGAGGGCGTATTGCCCCCGCGCCTCGGCGATGACGCCCGCAAAGCCGGGGTCGGTGATCATCTCGAGGGCCAGAGGATCGTCCGGCGCGAAACTGGACGGAAGGACTTGCATCCCCGTCGTCGCCTCTGTGCGCAGCGTAGCGCGCCACGCGACGCGCCCGACCAGAACTTCGCGCAGACCTTGGCCCATCGTTTGACCCATCATCCGGCTGAGCCCGGCCGACCGGACGTCCGCATCCACCAAAAGGACCGAAGCCCCCGACGCGGCCACCAGCGCGGCCAGATTGGCGGCGAGGGTCGTCTTTCCCTTGCCCGGCCCGACCGATGCCACGCCCAGCACGAAGCCTTGCCCCGTGGTGGAGGCTGCATCGCAGACAACGCGGATGTTGCGCAAAGTCTCGGTGAAGTCGGAATGTGGGCTGGCAAGGGCCGGGAAATGATGCGCAAAGCCTTGCTGTGGGCCGTCGTTGCCGTCTGTCCCTTCTGTCCGGGGCTGGGGCGATGTCGCCTTGTCCGCGCGGTTGCGCGCTAGCGGTGGCAGATATCCGAAGAATGGCCGTCCGCTGATCCGCTGCACGTCGGCCTTGGTGCGGATGAACCTGTCCCGGTGAGATTGCCAGATCGACAGGGCCCCGCCCAGCATGGCCCCCAGAACAAGCATCAGGGCCAAAACGATGGATTTTCGGGGTGCTACCTGATCTTCGGGGATGTCGGCGACGGAGAGCACACGGACATTCGTGACCGGAAACGTCTGGGTCTGTTCCAGATCCTTGAGGCGTAACAGATAGGTCTCGTTCAGGGCATCAAAGATCTCGGCCTGCCGCTCCAGCCCCAGCAGGGCGACCCGCGCCCGGGCCAGTTCGACATTCTCGGCAGACATCTCGGCAATGCTGGCGCGCAACATTTCGACCTGAATGTCCAGTGCGCGCACCGCGTTCAACGAGGACTCATGCATCCGTTGCATCTCGCGTTGCAGGGCAAGGCCTTCGGCGGCGATCGCGGCGCGCAGTTGCGCGACCTCGACGTGGTCGGGGCCGTGCTGGCGTTCCACAGCCTCGCGGCGTTGCAGAAGCGTCAGCAAACGCTGCTCGCTTGCGGAAATGTCACCCTCTGGAATGCGAACCCCGGCGGCGCCGGATTCGACAAAGCGGACCGGGTCCATGTCTCGCAGCTCGGCATAGATGCTGCTGAGAGAGCGGGCCTGCGCCAGTGCGACGATGGCTGCGGCAAGATCCGTGGTCAGTTGGGAGATCGTCTGAACGGTCAGCGTTTCGCCCGAGACGGTCAGCAGACCGTTGCGCGCCCGGAATTCCTCGACCTTCAGGGTGGCGTCGGTCGAGTTTTCCTGAATGATCAGAAGTCTGTCCCTGAGCCAGTCGAGCACAAGAGCCGAGGCTTCGACATTTCCGATCAACTGGTCCGAGACGAAGGCCCGCCCGTAGGCGTTGACGATGTCCGCCGCAAGCGCCGCATCAGTTGTTTCGTAGCGGATCGAAAAGGCCGAACTGCGCCCCTCGCGCCGCACGTCGATGGCCTCGCGCAATGTGTCGGCGGCGGCCATGCGCCGCTGGCCGTCATCCGGTGCGATGTCCACGGGATCGGCCGCCGCGCCTGCACCGGGCAGCAGCGTCGCCGCAATACCCCGCATGCGTTGAACCGCAGCGCCAATCACCGAACCCTCGGGTGCCGTGAAGGCGGCCATGTCGTGCAGCGCAAGATCCTGCACCACCGCCAGCGCCAATGTCTGCGATTCCAGAACTTTCTGCGCGCTTTCCAGCATGACTTCGTTCTGACCCAGCGTTGATGGTCGCGTGAAGCCACCCGAGGCGCCCGCGACCTCGTCCACGATCATGACTTGGATTGCGGCGCGGTAGGACCGGGGCGTGAGCGTGATGTAGACCACTCCCAGGGCCAGTGCTGCCGCTGTTGTCGCCAGCATGATGGTCTTGTGCCGCCACACGGTCATCAGGGCTGTGCCGATGTCAAATCCCGGCCCTGTCACTGGCCGCCGGGGGGCGGGCGTCATGCCGGGGTCGCTGTCGCCAAATCGCAGGAGCATCCTGTTCATCGCTCCTCTCCTATCAGGGGTGGCCATTTGCGGCCACGTCCTGTCCGGTGGACTGCGTTCGCAAGAAACCGGGACCAGAAACCGAAGGACCAGGCCATCTGCATGACCGCCGCCGGAAGGCCACTGAAGGCCATGTCTATCTGACGGCTGCGCAGAGCCGTCGCCAGACCTGCCAGAAGGCAGACGGTCAGCCAAAGACCAAGGGGCAGGGCCAGCAGAGGCGTCACGATCCCCGCAACTGAGAGAAGGGCGACGGGGGCCAGTCCGATCAGCACCAGATGCCGCATGTGAAGCGTGCCCGGATGTTTCCCCGCCGTATCCGCCCGGCCAGCGCCAAAGCGGGCATATTGGGCGGCAAGGCGACGCAGACTGTCGCGGGGGAAATAGTCGATCCGGGTCGCACCTGTCAGCCAGATGCGGAATCCTGCGGCTGTCAGCCTGTGGTCAAGCTCTGCATCCTCGTTATGGCTGAACGTCGCGTCATAGCCGCCCACCGCACGGAAGGCCTGCACCCGGATCAGGGCATGGTGGCCATGATCGACGAAGCGTCCCTGGCACCCCATGCGATGCTGTGACCCGCCATTGCCGACACGCGCGTTCTGCGCGGTTGCGATGTTGCGCTGCATGAACCCGGACCCGGTCGCCCGCATGCGGACCACGACGCTGTCGGCCCCTGTCCGCCGGGCCTCGTGCAGCAGGAGATCGCAGTAGTTGTCGGGATAGCCTGCATGGGCATCGGCGCGGATGATCCAGTCCAGCTGATCCCCGAAATGCGCGACAACCAGGTTGATGGCTGCTGATTGCAGCCGTTCCGGATTGTGCAGCAACACGATACCTGGGCGCTGCGTGGCGTCGTGCTGCACAAGCTGGATCGTGCCGTCGCTGGACCCGCCATCGACCACCACGATCATGGCGTCAAGGCGCAGCGCCTGTGGGGACAGGCTGTTGATGACCGACGTGATGTGCTTGGCCTCGTTCAAGGTGGGAATGATGATGGCCACGCGGCTCATGCTGGTCTGGGCCTGCGGGCGGTCCGATTGGGTCAGGTCCCGGTGAAGAAAGGGTGACATTGTGTTCATCGGGCCGGCTCCGTTGACTGAATCGGGCTGACCTGACGCGCCTTGGCATGGCCTGCCAACAGATCGACAAGGTCGACACAGGCGTCCTGTGTCATCCGCCAGCTGCGCGGATTCTGGGCCAGGATTTCTGCGCGCAAGGCGGCACGTTTCGTATCGTCCAGTCCTGCCAGCAGGTCACCCAGACTGTCCGGGTCAAGCGACTTCAGGAGGAGGCCAAGGGTGCGCCGTTCCAGATAGCGGGCCGTCTCGGTCCCGGCCAAGGCCAGAGGGATACAGCCGTGGCCGCAGCTTTCATACAGACGATTGGGCAGCAGCCAGTCGGAATTGGCCCCGGCATCCATCCTGTCGATCAGCCAGGCGATATCGATGCCGGAATAGATAAGGGCAAGGTCCTGCGGATAGGCATAGGGACCGTGAAAGGTGATGAAGGGATTAGTGTCCACGATCCTGTGAAAATCGGGGATCGAGTCCAGGGCGGGTCGCCCCCGCAGCACCAGTTTCACCCGCCCCCCACCGCGCTGGCAGAGGTCGTCAAGACAGCGCAACGAGGCGGCACAGCGCAACACACCGAACCAGCCGATGGTGACGGACTCATCGCTGTGCCTCGATCCGCAAGGTTGCAGCGCCGGGCCATCCGGCATGGCGGGGTCCCAGATCTTGTTTTCGACCAGAACCAGAGGTGCGGTGATGCGCCCGTAACGGGCAAAATATGCCGCGTCAAAGCGCAGGGACGAGACGATCACACGCTCTGCCATGCGGCACAAACGCCCTTCGATCAGGCGCAGAATGGCGGGGATCACACCTTGCCCCAGCATCAAACGGTGAATGTCCAGAACCTCATAGATCAGTCGGGGTTTGCGCCCCTTGGGGGCCATGGCCTGAATCCGGCGGGCGAGTGGAAGCATTTCAAGACTGCGGGCCAGGATCACGTCAGGCGTGCTGCTGCCTGCGATAGCGCGCGCTCGTGTCAGCACGCGCAACGCGCCCATGGCACGATGCACGAACCTTCCGTTATGGGTCTGGCCCAGAACGGTTGCCGTCCCGGCGCGCGGTGTCGTGGCGCGCCGAAACCCGGCCAGTTCGACCTGCGCGCCACCGGCTTTGAGCATGTCGACGCGACGGCCAGTCGCCGGGTCGTCAAGGTCGTGCACGAGATAGAGTATCTTCGTCATGACCGCTTCGCTTCGGATAGGGACAGGGACAGGGGCAGGGCGATCGAGCGCGCCTCTTGGGTGACATGTTGCGATGACACGCTCTGCACGGACATGACACGCGGCACCAGCCCCAGGGCATAGGCTCCGGCCCGGTCGATGGCGATGATGTCCAGGTCATGAACACAGGACAGATGCGCCAGATAGGCCCATGTTTTTGCACAGGAAGGTGACCACCCTGTGTCTGGCGCAGCCGGAACATGGAGGATGGTTGCACCGGGATACTCCGATGCCGCTATCTGGTCGCGCTGCGCGAGAACGATCGTCTTTCGGGTCCGTGTCTCGCGGGGTTTGTGCCACCGACGGACCAAACGCTCTTGCAAGCTGCGCAGCAACGACAAGGCGCTTTGGGGGTGTCGCAGCAAGGCCCCTGCGGCGCGGCGTGTATCCCCAGCCTTCAGGGCGTCGACGATGCACACATGGACCAACTGGTTCCGGGTCAGCCGAAGCCGCCGCTGCACGGCGCGTGACAGATCCGTCATGTCGCGCGGCAACTGGCGTTGGAACCCCTCTTGCGCGGCAATCATCAGACGCAGCTTTGCCGCGCTTTGGCGGTAGGAGGCCGAGGCGGCATGGCGTCGGTAGAGATACATCGCGTCGGGGAGCAGCGAGAACGTGGCCCCCGACATCAGCAGACGCAGGTAAAGGTCGTGATCCTCGTCGATCCGCAGGGACTCGTTGAAGCGCAGGTCGCGCAAGGCCGCCCGGCGGATCAAGGGCTTGAGATAGCCCAGAGAGATGGTCCGGGCGCCATTCACGTGACCGCTGACCAGCGTCACCGCATCTATGGTCTGCGGTGCGGCAAGGGCGAGGTCCTGAAGCAGCGTCTTGTTGCGCTCCGTCGGGGACTCGCCGAAGAAGATGATATCATCTGCCACCATATCGACATCAAGAGCCACCGCCGACCGGATCAGATGGTCCAGACGTTCCGGATGGATGATGTCGTCCGAGTCGACGATGGCGATCCACGCGCCACGGGCAGCGGCAAGTGCGCGGTTGCGCGCCCCGGCCGGACCCCGTGATCTGCTGGACGCGATCAGGGTGATGCGTGGATCAAGGGCCATTTCCTGCCGGATGATCAGGCAGCTGTCATCGTCGGAGCCGTCGTCGGCGATGACAAGTTCAAGGTGCCTGTGGGTCTGGGTCATGACGGACCGGATCGCCGCTTGCAGATAGGCCTGTCCGTTGCGGTTCGCCATGATGACGGATACCAGATCCGCGGGCCGGTCCGCTGTGTGGCGCGTTGCCGGTGTGACTGTCGTCCGTGGGGTCAGCATGTCAGACATCGAGGCGTCTCTCTTTTGCGAGCAGGCGCCTCAGTTCGGCAATCTGGCGGCCTGACAGGGCGAACGCCACACAGGTATAGACAAGAACCGCCAGCGCCATCTGTGCGCCAAGACGGGCCCCGTCGCCCAGCATCGGCCAGAGCCATGGCACCGCGAGGATTGACGCGGACATGGCAAGGGTCGCGGTCAGGGGAACCAGCAGCACGTCGCCATATTGTCGCAGCGATATCCCGGTCAGCTTGCGGGCGATGAAGAAGCACCACGGCAGAACGGCAGCGTTCAGGATCACCAGACCGGTCATCACCGTTTCAAGCCCGGTCCGGATGAACACGGCAATCACGGCCACAGCCATGATCTGGCGGGTCAGATCGAAATAGAGCCACAGATCCGCCCGACCCAGTCCCATCGCCAGTGACAGGGTGGGGGAATGCAGACCCGAGAGAAAGCCGATGATCGCGAAAGCCTCGATCGCGGGCATGGCCGCTTGCCAATGGGTTCCGAACACCAGAGGAACCCCGCTGGCCGCCAACAGGTAAAGCCCCGCAAAAAAGGGGAATGTGGCAAGGGTTGTCGAATGCAGGATGTGGCGGAAGGCTGTGACATGTCTGGCGCGGTCCTGCTGGATCGAGGCAAAGAAGACGGTCGAGACCGGCTGAAGCGCGCCCGCCGTGAGGCCTGTCAGCAGTTCCAGAAGGCGTCTTCCCAGAAAGTAGAGACCCAGCGTGGCCGGTCCTGTCATGAACCCCAGAACCAACAGGTCCATTCGTAGGAAATGCAGTGCATTCGTGCCCGATTGGAACAGACCGAACCGCCTGAGGTCGCGGAATGCGCTCAGGCGCAGGGTCATGCCGGGGCGCCACCGCGCCGCCTTGAGCAATACAATCATCGACACCAGTGAGGTGATCACGGGCGCTGCGGCCAAGGCCCAGACCCCGTATCCGTTCAGCGCCATCACGACGCAGACCAAACCGCCCACGCTGTTGCCGAGGGCTGTGCGCGCGGCGATGTATTTGAACTGCATCGCCCGGATCACAAGCGCCTGCGGCACGACCGCCACCATGTCGATCAGCAGCTTGAGGCCGATGAAGGGCAGCAGCGTGGCCAGCAGTGGTTGACCGCTGATCCGTGCAATGGGGCCGGCGGCAAGAAAAAGCGGGACATACAGGATCACACCCGCCGCGATGCACATCCAGAACACGGTATCGAGGTGTTCATCGCCAATATGGAGACGCTGGATGATCGCTTCGCCGAAAGCGGCCGGGGTTGCGCAACTGATCAAGGCGATCACGCTGATGGCCAGGGCCACACTGCCGAACGCTTCGGGACCAAGCAGTCTTGACGTGATCACGAACACCATCGCCGCAATCAGGACCGCCGATCCGGTATTGATGGTGGACCAGCCGACATTGATCACGGCGCGACGCGCCTGACTGGGGGCATGCATGGTCGCCCCGGTGGTGCCCTGCGCGGGAATGCTCTGGCGGTCCTGAGTCATTCTGTGTCCATTCCGTCCGCCGCCTGCGCCCGTTCGGGTCGCGGGGTCGGCACCTTGACCTGCACCACATCGCCGGGGGCAAGGATCGTCCCGATGCCGGACAGGCGTCTGGTCTTGTCGCCGTCCTGCCGGATGATGGTGACGACCGCATCGTCACCCGTCGCGGCGGTCAGGTTCCCATCGGCAAAGAGAAGCCCGCTTTCCACCGAAGAGATGTGCCGCTGCGTTTCCAGAGTCGTCAGCACGCGGTCCAGTTCGCTTTCCACGCGTTGCAATTCGCGCCTGTCCTCAAGCCATTCCCTGTCACGCAGGGCGTCTTTTTCCGCCTCGGCCAGCGCGATGCCTTGTCGGGCCTGAAGCACCGCGGTCGATACATCAAGAAGTTGCGACTCTGTCAGCATCAGGCTGCGTTCGGTTTCGGCGACGCGTGCGCCGATCGCCAGACCTCCCTCGGCCAGAGACCGGACGTTCTCGTAGTCGCGCCGGGAACTGATCACGATCCGCTCCAGCGCCGTGGCATTGGCGTTCAGGGCCTCGATCTCGCTGCGCAGAAGCTGCACGCGGTCGTCAAGCGCGACAAGCTCACGCGCACGCCGCTGCTGGCGCAGCCTGAGCACCTCGTTCTCGCCATCGACCACTGTCTGGGGCCAATCGGAGTCCTCTGCTGTTGCGGGGATGGCAATCGTCTCACGGTCGGCGATGGCGGCCAGAAGCATCGCCCTGCGGATGGTCAGCCGCTCGCGCTCAAGGCCGAGAAGGGCAATTGTGCCCTCACTGTCCAGAAGCTCGCGTGTGTCCATCGCATCCGACGCGCGGGCCGCCTGCGCCATCAGCTGTGCCGCTGTCAGGCCGGGGCGGAAGGGATATTCGCCGGGGCTGCGCACCGCGCCCGCGATATAGACGGGACGGTAGCTCAGCACCTGAACCGCCGCATCAAGCGAGGCGGACAGGGCGAAACGCCCTTGCAGTTCTTGGGTGATCAATGCGGACAGCTGGGCCGGGGATAGACGCTGAGCCTCGATCCGTCCCAGAAACGGGATGGTCACCATGCCATCAGTATCGACCGGCAATTCCGCCCGCATGGCATCCCATTCCAGAACGCGGTTCTCGACGGGCTGCCATTCCAGCACCCGCAACTCCAGAACATCGCCGGGGCCAATCGCATAGGACTCGGCCATCGTTCCGGCGGGCCAGAGCCCAAGGCCGACAATGGTGATGATGGCTGACGCCCTCAGATGCATGGCTAAACCTGTTCGCTGGGGACCAAGGAGGGGCAGGGGGTCAATATGACCCGGTCCCATTGATTGCGACGGGCACGGTCCTGAAGATCAGGATGATGTCGGCCAGCATCGACCAATGCGTGACGTAATAGCGGTCAAAGGCGACGCGCTTCCGATAGGACGAATTGCTGCGGCCGCTGACCTGCCATAGACCTGTCAATCCGGGACGACTGCCCAGGTAGTGGCGAAGGGACTGTCCGTATCTGCTCTGCTCGGTCCATTCTATCGGGCGTGGCCCGACAAAACTCATATCCCCTGAGAGGATATTGAAGAGCTGCGGCAGTTCATCGACGCTGTAGATGCGCAGAAAATGGCCCAGGGGCGTCACCCGCGGATCATGCGTCAGCTTCTGGTTCTGCTTCCATTCACGGGCGGCCTGAGGATTGCGGACAAGGTGGGCTTTCAGCAGGTCGGACGAATCCGGCAACATGCTGCGAAATTTCCAGCATTTGAACTCGCGTCCCGAATAACCGACCCGCGTATGGCCAAAAAAGGCAGGGCCACGATCCGAAATCTTGACGGCCAGACCAACCGCCAGAAGGAGGGGGGACAGTAAGATGATCGCCATCAGGGCCAGCGCAACATCAAATATTCTTTTGGCGATACCGCCGCAGGGTTTCTCCTGATACCGAAAAGACGTCTTGATATGCGACATCCGGGTCAAGCCCGCAGAAGGCTTGTGCAGAGAGTTCTGTTGCATGTGTTATTGACCTATGCCCCGTATCTCAGGGGAATGCCTATTTTGATGAAAAAGCAGTCACATTTCTGGTCCAGAACCTGACATTCGGAAAAAGACCGCGTGGGAGATGTGAAAGGCAAAGGAAGAACGCGACGGGTCCACAGCCAATTGAACGGTATGTCCAAAAAGGATCGTCACAACCCTATCTCGACCGATTGTTTTCGGTAACCGTCGGAAAATACCTAGAGCGTCATTGAATCGCCACAATCGGATCGGGATTCGTCATTGTGTCTTTTTGCGGATCGGCGGTGCAGGCTATCCGCGCGGCATTCAGGTCAAGCGCGCTTAGATGGATGCAGGGATTGTCACGCGCATAGTCTGGCAGGCTCAGCCGCGACCTTCAGGGCGGATCCGGGGTCAGCGCAGCAGGGGGCCTTCGTGATCCAGATAGTGGATATCGAAGCCAGCAAATTCTTTCAGGCGCGCGAAGTCGTCAAAGGTGACGTGGCCTTTCTGGAAGGTGACAAGCCCTTCCTCGCGCAGGTTGCGCAGCACGCGGTTCACATGGACGGCGGTCAGCCCAAGGACATCGGCAAGGTGGTATTGGGTCAGCGGGCAGTCGTAGCCTTTATTGTCCCCCAGTCCGACCAGTTTCAGGCGCGCACCCATTTCCAGCAGGAAATGTCCCATCCGCTCGTCAGCATTTCTGCGCCCAAGGTTGACCAGATGTTCCACAACCATCGCTTCGTCGCGGGATGCGGCCCACAGAATGGCAGTCGCCAGACGGGGGGACTGCCCGAACCCGTCAAGGATATCGGCTGACAGAACCACGGACGCCTCGAGCCGCGTGACGGCCTCCACGCTGTGATCGGCGGTGCGGAAGAGAACGCTTCGCAGACCCAGAAAATCCCCCGGGATCTGGATATCCACGATCTGGCGCCCACCGTCGGGAAGGATCTTGTAGGAGCAAGCCCAGCCTTCGGCCAGAATGAAGGCCGTCTGCTTTGCCTGACCCTCGGTGACCATCTCATGCCCCGGCAAGAAGGTTTTCCGGCTCCGGTGAAAGCGGCTCAGAATGTCCAGATCAGCGTCCGAGAGGGCCACAAAGGCCGTCAGTTTGCGCGTCAGCGGGCTTTTCAAGATCGACATGGCATCTCTTTCGATGGGGTGAGGTCTTTCAGGACGAAACAAGCAACCGAAAACTAAGGGGCCGATACTGCTCTCAATCAGCGCGGCCCATCACGAACTGTTTACGATGATATCAGGTTTTCAACGCTCGGTGTGGGAACCAGAGATCCTCTGACGGAAGTGAGACGCTAAATGACCGGGTCGAACGACATCGCCGGACGGGCAGCCTTGACCATATGCGAGTCACTGTTGTTGGCCTTGAGCGAACGCAACATTCTGCCGGAGAAAGAGATCACGGGGATACTCAAGGATGCGGCGGCGTCGCATGAGTTTGTTCCTGCTGATGACCAAGCCGAGATCCATGCCGCTGTCGCTGCTTTGATCAACACGATGCTGGAACGGCGCAACATCCCGAACCGGCGCGGATAAGGGCACGCGGCAATCGGTTCCGGACGATCGACAAGGCCGTGTCGGGCTGATTGCCGTCCCGCTAGTCTGCCGATGGCAGGCGTTCGGAGGCGCATCATCCGGGCCTAGCGCATGCCAAGAGCACCCAGGATGAACAGGACGATGACCACGAGGCCGACGATATAGATGATTTTATTCATGTGTTTTCTTCACCTCTGCAACCAGTGTCTGGTCATTCGGGCCGCACAGGTATCGGGAGAGGGAATTGCAAGGACTAACCTGGATCAGTGCCGTTGATCTTTTTCTCGCATCGACTTTCCGACCGTGAAACGTGACAAATACAATACGACCGGATGTGAAACTCTGCAGTCTTTAAACCGTTCCAAAGACAGTCCGGGTATTTGAGGGTTGAGCTGATTACCGTTTCGGATCGTTGCGCAAAAAAGGTTTCAAACACAAGTTTTTCATCCACTGATTTAGATTAGTCCGCCCGAATGAAAGCTCACCTATCACACCCTTAGTGATCGAATCCTCGTTCACATCGCGGTTCTTTGCAGACACGGGACAACTTTCCGAGAAAGCCATTCGTGGCCATTCGTGGCCATTCGATATGCGGACCTTGTTAGTGCTCTGTGAAAACCCATGAAAGATTAGACATGTCCATGAAGCTTACTCTCAGCGCCGCTATTGCAGGCCTGGTTCTCACATCTGCCGCCTCTGCCCAGACCACCGCGACGGCCTGGACCGAATTGAACCTGCGGTCAGGTCCCGGCGCGACCTATGACATCATTGCGGTCATCCCGACTTCGCAGGCCGTGACGGTTGACGGCTGTCTTGACGAGTCCAACTGGTGCCGTGTGTCCTATGGCGAGAACAACGGCTGGGCGGCAGGCGACTATCTGACCGCGACCGTAGAGGCGCCGATCGTCGTTAATCGTGAGCGGCTTGCCGTGAAAACGATCACCTATGAAAAGTCCCCGGACGCGACCGTCGGCGGCGGTGCCACCGGTGCTGTTGCCGGTGCGATGATCGCGGGACCGGTCGGTGCCATCATCGGCGCAGCCGTCGGCATGACCCTTGGCGATGCGGTCACACCGGAAGAGCGCGTCACGACCTATGTTCGTGCCAACCCGGTCGAGCCGATCTATCTGGACGGCGAAGTCGTCGTCGGCGCCGGCATCCCCGAGACAGTGACACTGTCGGAAGTGCCAGACAGCGAATATTACTATGCCTATATCAACGGCGTACCCGTTCTGGTTGAGCGCGAGCAGCGCCGGGTAGTTTACGTCGTTCGGTAAATCAACGCCTTGATTGCCCAAGGTTTGGCGGTCCGGGAAACCGGGCCGTCTTTTTTGAGAAATGACGTGATGATGCGGCGGCAAGGATCGTCGCGTTTGTCGTGCCGCAAGACTGGACTGACGCCCATGATCCATTATCCCGCCCTGATTGTTCGGGATCGTCAGGACCGTTTGACCATCTCCTTTCCAGACCTTCCAAATTGCACCGCCGTGGCGGATGTCTGGGGTGACGTGCCACGGGCCGCGGTCGAAGCTTTGTCACTGTGGTTCGAGGGCAAGCCCGACATCGAACCCACGGCGATTGACGTGCTGCGGGAGCGGTCCGATCTCAGGCAGGAACTGGCCATGGGCGCGGTGCTGCTGTTGATTCCGCTGCGATCAGTAGATTGACGGGGTGGAAACGCTTATGTTTTGGCCATTTTCACCCTGATCACGGTCATGCTTGGGGCGGAATTGCGGGTGGTTTCAAACAGGATTGACGTCGCCCGGAACCACAAGGCTTGCCCCAGAGTTTATCAGCTGAATGAGACAGGAGCCGGCACAGTGATCTCCCCCGACTTGCCCCTGCGACGCGTCGCACTTTATGCGCGCACCGCGACGGATATCAGAACCCCGAACTCGGTGGAAACCCAGCTCGCCACCTGCCGCGCTTATGCGCAAAGGCAAGGCTGGGCCATCGAGATGGAACTTTCGGACAAGTTTCTTGCCGGACAGAGCGACGACCGGCCCGGATTTCAGGACCTGTGCCGCGCCGTGGAAAGCGGAGTGGTCGATATCGTCCTGTTCGTTTCGCTCGATCGCCTCAGCCGCGATCTGGGTCTTGTCCGTCTGCTCCAGCGAACCGCCACCCGCATGAATGTCGAGCTGCATCAGGTGGATTACGGCAAGGCGCAACTGCTTGACCTTGCGCTGTTGTCGGCAGGCGATTTCAAGAAACTGGCCCTGCGGCGCGCCGCGCGGATGGAAGAAGGCGCCAGGAACACAGCGACCTCTCCTTCCCGGTGACGTAGGGCCTTGACCCACGTTTGTGGCTGCAGGCCGCGCGAAGCGACTGAGTGACTGATCCTGATCAGTCTCAAACATCCTGGATCAGGCTAACATGCGCATTGTTCTGCTACATGGCGCGCGCATGCCTGCCGCACGGAACTTGCTTCATGCCTGCCCGATTTTAACGCTGACAGATTTCCGCGCTCTGAAAGACCTGCACGGCGGGCAGGAATAGTGTCCGCTTCCATCATCCCAAACCAAGGAATCCATCCATGTCTTTAGTCAATCTGGTCGTCACGCTTGTTGTTGTCGGCGTGCTTCTCTGGGTGGTGAACACCTACATTCCGATGGACCGCAAGATCAAATCCATCCTGAACGTGGTGGTCGTCATCTTCGTCATCCTGTGGATCCTCAGCGGAACCGGGCTTCTGAGTGGTCTCAACGGTGTCCGGGTCGGCGGCTGAGGCACCGGGCCACATCCCGGCGCGCTCGGACCTGACAGGGCCGATCACCTTGGCCACCTTGAGCGATAGCCGGGCCTTTCTTGACGGGATGGGCCAGCAGAGCAGACTGGACCTGTCCGGCGTCACGATTCTGGATACGGCCGGGGCTTGGCTGCTTGTCAGCTATCAGGCCGCTGGTGCGGCAGCAGGGCAGGGGGTGACCCTGGTCGGCGCAAGCCCGGCGCAGAGCCTTTTGCTGGACACTGTCAGCGCGGCCATGCCCGCGCCGCGCAAACCTGCCCGGCGTCGCCCGCATCACCGTGCGGGTGACGGGCTCGCCCGGATCGGGGCGCAGATCAGCGTTTTTGCGACCAGTATCGGCGAAAGTGTTGGCTTTCTGGGGTTGGTCATGGCCCGGATGGGCTGGATGATCCTGCATCCGTCGCGCCTGCGGGTGACGGCGTTGGTGCATCACATGCAGCACGCCGGAGTGAACGCGGTGCCCATCGTGGCCCTGATGGGGTTTCTGATCGGGATCGTGCTGGCCTTTCAGGGGGCAACACAACTCAAGCAGTTCGGAGCCGAGGTCTTTGTCGTGGACCTGATCGCCATCTCGATCCTGCGTGAACTGGGCATCCTTCTGACCGCGATCATCGTCGCGGGGCGGTCGGCCTCGGCCTTCACGGCGGCGATCGGGTCGATGAAGATGCGCGAAGAGATCGACGCGATGCGCGTGCTGGGTCTGGACCCGATCGAGCGGTTGGTGATCCCGCGCATTCTGGCGCTGGTGATCCTGCTGCCCATGCTGGGCTTCATCGCAAATATGTCCGGCCTTCTGGGCGGCGGGCTGATGGCGTGGACCCAGCTTGGCATCTCGCCGGGGATGTTCCGCACACAGCTTCTGAATAATACCGATGTCTCTCATGCGCTTGTGGGCCTGTCCAAGGCCCCGGTCTTTGCGGTGATCATTGGTGTGGTGGGCTGCCATCAGGGGATGCTGGTCAAAGGCGATACCGAGTCCTTGGGCCGTCAAACCTCGCGTGCGGTCGTCATCGCGATTTTCATGGTGATCGTGGTGGATGCGCTGTTTTCGATCTTCTTCTCGCTCTGGGGGGTGTGATGGCATCCGAGGCGATCATCACGGTGCGCGGGCTGACCACGGGTTTCGGCAAGACCGTGGTGCATGAAAACCTTGATCTGGACGTGATGCGCGGCGAGGTGCTGGGCGTGGTCGGAGCCTCGGGCAGCGGCAAATCGGTTCTGCTACGCATGATCGTGGGCCTGCTGACGCCCCGCGCGGGCCAGATCACCGTGCTGGGCACGGATGTTCTGGCAGCCGGATCGGGTGGGATTGCGGCCGTGGGCAACCGATGGGGTGTGATGTTTCAGGGTGGCGCGCTGTTCTCGTCCCTGACGGTGCGCGAGAATATCGAAGCGCCCATGCGCGAGCGGCTGGAGATTGACCCCGCCACCCGCAGCGCGCTGGCCGATCTGCGTATCGCCATGGTGGGTCTGCCACCGACGGCGGGTGATCTCTATCCTTCGGATCTGTCGGGAGGCATGCGCAAGCGCGCCGGGCTAGCCCGCGCCCTGTCGCTGGACCCCGAGATCCTGTTTCTGGACGAGCCGACCGCCGGACTTGACCCTATCGGCGCGTCCGAATTCGACGCGCTGATCGTGGCGCTGCAAAAGGCGCTGGGATTGACGGTGTTTCTGGTGACCCATGATCTGGACACGTTGCACGCCACCTGTGACCGCATCGCGGTGCTGGCTGACAGACGGGTTCTGGTGACAGGGACCATGGCCGAGATGCTGAAGGTCGATCACCCTTGGGTTCACGCCTATTTTCACGGCCCCCGCGCCCATGCCGCACAAACCGCGCAAACCGATCAAGGAGCCGCCTGATGGAAACCCGCGCCCGCTATATACTGGTCGGGATCTTCACGCTCCTGTCACTGGCCGCAGCGCTTGGCTTCATCCTGTGGCTCGCCAAGGTGCAGATCGACCGGACCTATGCACAATATGACATCGTTTTCGACACCGTGGCAGGTCTGGGTCAGGCCAGTGCGGTGCAATATAATGGCGTCGATGTGGGCAAGGTGCAGAACATCGCGCTGGACCGTTTTGACCCCTCGCTGGTGCGCGTGCGGATTGAGATCTACGCCAGCACCCCGATCCGGCAGGATACCGTGGCCACGCTGGCCTCGCAGGGGGTGACGGGCGTCTCCTTCGTGGCGCTGGCCGGGGGGCGGGCGGAATCCGAACGGCTGGCGGTGATCCCCCCGGCGGAAGTGCCGGTGATTGCCTCCAAACCCTCGGTCGTGCAGGGGCTGATCATCGACGCGCCCAACCTTCTGGCCGAAGCGATCCTGCTGATGCGCGACATCCGGGCCTTCACCACATCCGAGAATGGCGCGGCGATCACGGCGATCCTCGAAAATGTCGAACGCGCGACAGCCCGGATCGACAGCATGGCAAACCGCACCGAGGCGGTGATGGCCTCGGCCGAGGCGACACTGGATCTGGCCGATTCCGCGCTCACCGAAGCGCAGACCGCCTTTGCCAGCGCCAATATGGTGATCGGGGCAGAATTGCCCGCCCTTGTCGATCGCCTGAAGGCGGCACTTGACGAGATTGGCCGCAGCGCCACGGGGATCGAGACCTTTACCCGGACCGGATTGCCGCAATTCCGCGCCTTGGTGCAAGAGACCCGGTCCGTCGTCGCGAATATCGGTGCCACCGCCTCCCGGATCGGAAGTGATCCGGGACGTTTCCTTCTGGGCAACCAGACCCCTGCATACAGGAATTGAGCCTATGCCCCACTTTCATCCTGCCCTGATCCTTTCACTGGCGCTGACCGGCTGTGGTGCCATCAGCGCTGTCTCAGATGCGACAACCCGCATGGACGCCTATACCCTGTCGCCCGTCGCGACCGTCGCGGCACCAGCCAAGGGAACGCGTCATCTGGTGGTCGAACTGCCCACAACGTCAGGTGCTCTGATGTCGGACCGCATCCTGATCAAGCCGATCCCCTATCAGGCGCAATATCTTCCCGATGGCCGATGGACCGAACCGATGCCTGCCTTGGTGCAGACTTTGCTCGTGACCTCCTTGCAGAATATGGGTGGCTTTCGTCTGGTAGGCCGTACCGGGGCAGGGCTGATGCCGGATGCGACGCTGATGAGTGAAGTGCAGGCCTTTCACGCCGAACCGTCGCTGGCCGCAGAGGGTGCCATGACGGTACGGATCAGCGTGATCATGACCCTGATCGGCGAAACAGACCGCCGCATCATCGCCACGCGCCGCTTCACGGCGCAAACTCCCGTCCCGTCCAATGAGACCCGCGCCATCATCGCAGGCTTCGACAGCGCCCTGCGCGATATTCTGCAAGAGGCGGTCCTCTGGACAATCAACACCGCCGGGTGACCGCCCCATTCTTTCGTCGCGGAAACAGGTCAGAACCGTGATCCGCTGCTGGCAGCGGAACGAGCGAACGTGATCGAGACCAGCCATGCAGAACCGCATCAGCCATCACACCACCCGCGAAGCCGCCACCTCGCAATCCGTGAACACCTTATCGCCTGCGGTGCCGATTTTGCCAAAGACCGTGGTATGAGCCTTGGAAAGGCTGCTTCCCCACCCCGAACCATACGCCAGCAACCCACCGAAGAGGCGGATTCTGCGTAGCTAACTGGAATGATTTAAGATTTTGGCTCCGGCGGTAGGGATCGAACCTACGACCAATTGATTAACAGTCAACTGCTCTACCGCTGAGCTACGCCGGAACACGTGGGCCGTATAGCAACAGGGTTTTGCCGCGTCCAGTGGCATTTGGCATATTTTTTCAAAACCTGTGGCGGGGGGCTCAACTGTGGTGGAAACGGGCGTTCCAGGACAGGTGGGGCTCTGGGGTCACGCGATTTTTCTGCGTCAGATCAATCAGATGCGCAAAGACATTCCGGGCCGCGGCGGGTAGCAGCGGGGCGGGTGTTTCGGTGTAGATTCGGGCGGCAAGGGTCTCGGCTGTGGCGGGGCCTTGGGCGAGGGCCTCGAGGATCGCGGCCTCGCGGGCGCGGCGGTGGGTGATCAGCCAGTCCAGCCGGGCGGCAGGTGCGGTCACGGGGGCACCGTGACCCGGCAGGTAGAGCCGGTCGCCGCGGGTTTGCAGGCGCGCGCAGGAGGTCATGAAATCCGTCAGGTCCCCGTCCGGCGGCGAGACCAGCGAACTGGCCCAGCCCATCACCAGATCACCACTGAAAAGGATGTCACCCAGCCCGAAACACAGATGATTGCCGAAATGGCCCGGCGTCCAGATGGCGTCGATCCGCCAGCCCTCCCCGGTGACATGCCCCCGGTCGGGCAAGGCGATATCGGGCACAAAGCCCGCATCCACGCCTTCGCCACCCCCCGCAAGGCCCTGCGCCGCCAGATCCTGCATGATCGCGCTGCGCCCGGCCCGCGCGTCCCCGAAGGCCATGACCGGCGCGCCTGTTGCCTGCGACAAGGCCCGGGCAAGAGGGGAATGGTCCACATGGGCATGGGTGACCAGAATATGACGGATCCGCTGGCCCGGCTGGACCGCCGCCAGAATCGCCTCGAGATGCCGGGCGTTGTCCGGGCCGGGGTCGATCACCGCCAGATCGGTCTGCCCGACCAGATAGGTATTGGTGCCGTGCAGGGTCATGGGCGAGGGGTTGGGGGCAAGGATCCGGCGCACGAGGGGCGCCACCTCTTCGACCAGACCGGGCCGGGGCGCATTTTCCCTATCGGTTTGCATTCCGCTTCCTTTGCCTTGGGGCTGCGGCTAGGTTTAGCCCATGTTCTTCGCCTGGCTCAAACGCTTTTCCCCGCGCGGTCTGTATGGCCGGGCTGCGCTTATCCTGATCCTGCCGGTGGTCACCTTGCAACTGGTGGTGTCGGTCGTCTTCATCCAGCGGCATTTCGAAGGGGTGACGCGGCAGATGACCCAGACGGCCGCGCGGGAAGTGGAACTGTTGCTGCAGGATATCGCGGTCGCCTCCACCCCCGAGACGGCGCTTGAGGCTGTTGCGGATGTCGCCACGCTTTTGCAGATCGTCTTGCGATTCCCGTTGGATGATGCGGCCCCGGAATCACAGCGGCGGTGGTATGACCTGTCAGGCCTGCAGGTGATCGACACGTTCGACCGGCTTCTGCCAAGACTGCTGGCGGTGCGTCTGCCGGATGATCGCAACGTGCTTTTGTATCTGGACACACCGCCGGGTGTGCTGGAGGTGACGCTGGACCGCCGTCGTGTGTCACCCTCCAATCCGCACCAGCTTTTCGTGAACATGGTCTTTTTTGGCGGGCTGATGACGCTGATCGCCTTCATCTATCTGCGCAATCAGCTGCGCCCCATCACCCGGCTGGCCCAGGCGGCCGAGGCGTTCGGCAAGGGCCGCACCGTGACCTATCGGCCCTCTGGCGCGGTCGAAGTGCGCGCGGCGGGCAATGCCTTTCTGGACATGCGCAACCGGATCGAACGGCAGATCGAGCAACGCACCCTGATGCTGTCGGGGGTCAGTCATGACCTGCGCACGCCGCTGACACGGCTCAAGCTGGGGCTGTCGATGCTGGATGACGCGGATGCCGCCGATCTGAAACGTGATGTGGATGAGATGCAGTCCATGCTGGATGAATTCCTGAACTTCGCGCGCGGCATATCCGAGGCCGAGCCGGAACCCGTCGATCCCGCCGAACTGCTGCGCGATCTGGTCGAGGATTTTGCCCGCGCGGGCAAAGCCGTGTCGCTCGTGGCTGTCGAGGGTCGGGGCACGATCCTGCTGCGGCGTCTTGCGATGCGCCGCGCGGTCGAGAACCTGATCACCAATGCCGTGCGCTATGGCAGTCGCGCCGAGGTCTCGATGATGCTGACCGAGAAATCCCTGCGCATCCGGGTCGAGGATGATGGCCCCGGCATCCCCCCTGCACAGCGCAGCGAGGCGGTGAAGCCCTTCACCCGGCTGGACGCCGCGCGCAACCAGAACAAGGGCTCGGGTGTCGGTTTGGGACTGGCCATCGCCACCGATATCGCGCGCGCCCATGGCGGCGTGCTCCGACTGGGCCAGAGCGAGCGTCTGGGCGGATTGCAGGCCGATATCGTGATAGCCCGCTGATCCACCGGCCTCTTGTCCGCGCGCCCGGATCGGCTATATCTCGGATCAAGCGAGGACGACCTCCCCCCGGCGCGGGTGATTTTTTCCGGGACGACCCGGTCTGAACGGGAGAGCGCCATGCGCCGCACAGCCGACCGTATCCGTCACGCCCTCAGTTTCGAGCTGATCGCCCTTGCCATGATCACGCCCTTGGGTGCGATGGTCTTTGATACCCCGATGAAAGAGATGGGCGTCGTCACCGTGGTCAGCGCCACGATCGCGACCCTGTGGAACTACCTCTACAACCTGATGTTCGACCACGCGATGCAGCGCCTGCGGGGCAGCGTGATCAAGACGCCGGCCATCCGCGTGCTGCACGCCGTTCTGTTCGAGGCGGGTCTGCTGCTGGTCCTCATCCCCTTCATCGCGCTCTATCTGGGGGTCAGCCTCTGGACTGCCTTCGTGATGGATGTGGCCTTCGCGGGATTCTACCTGGTCTACGCCTTCGCCTTCAACTGGGCCTATGACGTGATTTTTCCGATACCTGGGACCGACTCTGTCACCAAACACAGCCAGGCGCAGGCAGGGTCGGAAAGATGGTAGGCCCGGAGGGACTCGAACCCCCAACCAAAGCGTTATGAGCGCTCTGCTCTAACCATTGAGCTACAGGCCCGACCTTGGGCCTTGCTAGCAGACAGGTAGGGCGCGTCAAGGGTTTCGCCTGTCACACCGGGTGCCGCGGGCTTTCAGATTGCCAAGTGACGGGCTTTGGATTAACCCGCTGCGCAAGCGATGAAAGGATTTTCCATGTCGGATGCAGAGCAGGCCAAGGGCGCGAAGAACGGGATCACCTATGCCGATGCGGGCGTCGATATCGATGCGGGCAATGCGCTGGTCGAGCGGATCAAGCCGGCGGCCAAGCGCACCGCACGCTCAGGCTCCATGTCCGGTCTGGGGGGCTTTGGCGCGCTGTTCGACCTGAAGGGCGCGGGGTATGTGGATCCGATCCTTGTCGCGGCCACCGATGGCGTGGGCACCAAGCTGCGGATCGCCATCGACACCGGTCATGTGGACAGCATCGGGATCGACCTTGTTGCCATGTGCGTGAATGATCTGGTCTGCCAAGGCGCAGAGCCGCTGTTCTTTCTGGACTATTTCGCCACCGGCAAGCTGGAGCTGGACAGTGCCACCCGCATCATCGAGGGCATCGCCGAGGGATGCGCCCGTTCGGGCTGTGCGCTGATCGGCGGCGAGACGGCGGAAATGCCGGGCATGTATCATGGCGGCGATTTCGATCTGGCGGGGTTCGCCGTGGGCGCGATGGAGCGGGGCCACGACCTGCCCGCAGGCGTGCAGGCAGGCGATGTGCTGCTGGGTCTGGCCAGCGACGGCGTGCACTCGAATGGCTACAGCCTCGTGCGCAAACTGGTCGAGGTCTCGGGGTTGGGCTGGGCCGATCCGTGCCCCTTCGGCGCGGGCACGCTGGGCGAGGTGCTGCTGACGCCGACGCGACTTTATGTGACACAAGTTTTGGCCGCGATCCGCGCGGGCGGGGTCCATGCGCTGGCCCATATCACCGGCGGCGGCCTGACCGAGAACCTGCCGCGCGTGCTGCCCGACAATCTGGGTGCCGAAATTGATCTTGATGCGTGGGAGCTTCCCGGCGTGTTCCGCTGGATGGCCGGGGTCGGCGGCATGGGGCAAACCGAGATGCTCAAGACCTTCAATTGCGGCGTGGGCATGATCCTCGTGGTGGCGCCCGACCGCGCCGAGGCGCTGGCCGACCTGCTGGTTGAGGCGGGCGAAACGGTTCATATGCTGGGCCATGTCACGGCAGGTGGTCCGGGGGTCACTTATACGGGTGCGCTTGTGTGAGCAGGCGGGTTGCCATCCTGATCTCGGGCGGCGGGTCGAACATGATCCGGCTGGTCGAAAGCATGACCGGCGATCATCCGGCGCGCTGCGTGCTGGTGGCCTCCAACGATCCGAACGCCGCCGGTCTGACCCGCGCGGCCGATATGGGGATCCCGACGGTGGCGGTGGATCACCGTGCCTACAAGGGGGATCGCCCGGCCTTCGAAGCCGCCTTGCAGGCGGAACTTGACAGGGCGTCGCCTGACATCTTGTGTCTGGCGGGGTTCATGCGGGTTCTGACGGCGGATTTCGTCGAACAATGGGCCGGACGGATGTTGAACATTCACCCCTCTTTGCTGCCAAAATACAAAGGGTTGCACACCCATGCCCGCGCATTGGAGGCGGGCGATGCCGAGGCGGGCTGCACCGTCCATCTGGTCACACCCGCGCTGGATGATGGCCCCATTCTGGGGCAGGCCCGCGTGCCTGTTCTGCCCGGCGACACCGAGTCCGATCTGGCCGCGCGCGTCCTTGTGCAGGAGCATCGTCTCTATCCGATGGTGCTGGAACGCTTTGCGCGGGGCGATCTGACGCCTGTGATGCTGTAGCGGCTCAACGCGGGATCATCTTCAGCGCCAAGGCGCCCAGCACGGCCAGACAAAGCATGGCCAGAAGCGCGGCGCTCGCGCTCCATGTATCGATCAGCAGGGCGATCCCGAACGGGGCTATGGCGGCCATGACCATGCGGACGGCGGCCAGCTTGCCCAGACGCGCGGCAAAGCCCTGCGCGCCGAACAGGACCAGCGGCACCGTGCCGCGCACGATCGAGGTGAGACCTTGTGCCAGACCGAAGAGCACGGCGAAGATCATCGCGCCGGCCAGTGTCGGCCCCGTGGCCCACAGAACCGCCAGCGCTACGATCAGCAGCAGGGTCGAGATCATCGTTGTGGTCAAGGGATGCAGGCGCAGGCCGAACAGCATGTCCAGAACGCGCACGCCGACCTGTGCGGGACCCATCAGGGTGCCAGCCGTGACAGCGGCGGCGGCGGGAAGGCCGAAGGCTGTGAGCGTCGTGACCCAAGAGGCAGACAGGGCCGAAAAGACCAGCCCCGCCACGGCAAAGGCGATGGCGACCCAGATCATGGCACGGCCATGCTGCGCTGCGGGAAGGGGGGCGAATTGCGGGGGCGGAGTGGCAGGGGCGCCTGCCACGGGCTCAAGATCCGGGGCACGGGTCAGGGTCAGGTGCAGCGGCAGGCAGACCAGCAGGTTCAGCGCGGCAAAGATCAGATAGGCCGTGCGCCAGTCGGCATGCGTCAGGATGGTCTGTGTCAGCGGCCAGAAGATCGTGGAGGCGAAGCCGCCCAGCAGGGTCATATGGGTGATGGCGCGGCGGGCGCGCGCCGGACCAAGCGCCTGCGCCAGGGCTGCGAAGGCGGCGTCATAGAGAACCAGCGTCGCCGTCACCTCGACCGCGATGAGGGCGAGGCCGAGGCTGACGAGGCTTTGGGCCTGCGAGAGAGCGATCAGCGAGAGCGCCGCCACAACCGAGCCTGCGGACATCACCATCCGCGCGCCATGCTGATCGACAAGGCGTCCCGCCGTGGGGGCGGCCAGCGCGCCCACAAGCAGCGCCAGTGAGAAGGCGGCGAAGGCTGTGCCGGGACTGATCCCCAGATCGGCCGACAGGGCGGGGACCACGCTGCCGAAGGCGTAGAAGATCGTGCCGAAGCCGATGATCTGCGTGATGCCGACTCCGATCACGAGGCGCAGGTGGAGCCAGCGGTCGGGGTTATGGGCGATGAAGGGCAGGGGCATTCGGGGGCAGTCTTGGTAGTGATTGGCTGGCCGTATCGGGGCGCGCAAGGCGGGGGAATGTCAAGGACAGAAAAGCCGCCCGCAAAGGTCATTGGTCGGCTGTCCCATGATGGGACAATTTACGGGTCACGCCTTATCAGAGGGTTACGTGGCCGTGTTCAGGACTTCTTAACGAATGTCACCGGCTTCTTCACGCTCTGCGGGCCTATCCGCCAGCAGACTTTCCTTTGGCGCAACAATGGCGTAAGACCCATTGACTTGCGCCGCGTCCCTCGTGGTGCCGCCGAGACAGGGCCATTGATGAGAACGATCACCACGACCGAAGAGCTTGCCGCCTTCTGCACCGAGGCGCGCCGCCACCCCTATGTCACGCTCGATACCGAATTCCTGCGCGAACGGACCTATTATTCCAAACTCTGCCTGATCCAGATGGCGATGCCGGGGACGGATGACAGCACCGCCGCACTGGTCGATCCGCTGGTGGATGGGCTGTCGCTGGAGCCGCTCTATGAGCTGTTCCGCGACACCAATGTGGTGAAGGTGTTTCACGCAGCGCGGCAGGACCTTGAGATCTTTTTCGTCAATGCGCGAGTCTTTCCGACGCCACTGTTCGACACGCAGGTCGCGGCGATGGTCTGCGGCTTTGGCGAACAGGCAGGTTACGAGACACTGGTCAAGAAGATCGCCAAGGCCAGCGTGGACAAATCATCCCGCTTTACCGATTGGTCGCGCCGGCCGTTGAGCGAGGCGCAGAAGATCTATGCGCTGGCGGATGTGACCCATCTGCGCAAGGTCTATGAATATCTGGCCAAAGAGCTGAAAAAGACGGACCGCGCGAAGTGGGTCGAGGAGGAGTTGGAAATCCTGACCAACCCCGAGACCTATATCGCGCGCCCGGAAGAGGCGTGGGAGCGGGTCAAGACGCGCATCACATCCGGCAAGTTTCTGGCCATCGTGCGCGAACTGGCGCGGTTCCGCGAGGAATATGCCCAATCCAACGATATCCCGCGCAGCCGCGTCTACAAGGATGATGCGCTGGTGGAACTGGCCTCGACCAAGCCGGTGACGATGAACGATCTGGGCCGGTCGCGCTTGCTGCTGCGCGAGGCGCGCAAGGGTGAGATTGCGGACGGGATTCTGGCGGCGATCAAGGCCGGGATGGAGTGCCCGCCCGAGGATTACCCGCGCCCTGACCTGAGCCGCGAGAAGATGCAGGTCAACCCGGCGCTGGCCGATCTGCTGCGGGTGCTGCTGAAAGCCAAGACAGAAGATTCGGGCGTGGCCTCCAAGCTGATCGCGTCGAGCGCCGATCTGGATGCGATTGCCGCAGGCGAGCGGGATGTGCCCGCGCTGCGTGGCTGGCGGGCCGAGGTGTTCGGCACCGATGCGCTGCGCCTGTGCGAGGGCAAGATCGCCCTGTCCGCCAAGGGCAGCGATGTCAGGATCGTCGAGCTGTAAAACGTTTTCGTTTATCGCCAAAACACCTAACGCAGCCTGAAATCATAGATTTCAACGCGTTAGGTGATATTCCTGCTTTTAGAGCAAAATCGGAACGCGGAAGATCAGCGCCGTGCCACGGTGGCGGCGTTGCGCGCGGCCACCACGCGGATGCTGCGCACGCCGGCCAGATCACTGTCGCTGACGCGGACCGCCGCCACATGGCTGCGGGCGCGTTCGGGCATGGGCACCGTGCCTGCGGGTGCGGTATAGGCGCGCAATTCATAGGTCAGAACGCCTTCGACAGGCAGGCCGTCATTCACAGGCTCGAGCGTCACGTTGAAAGCGCCCACCGTGTCGGAGACGGATGTCGCGCGGATCAGGGCGCCGCCCGCGATACGCTCGACCGTCAGGTTCGACACCTGGGCCACGAGGGGACCTGCGGGCAGTTCGACGTCGCGTCCCCGAAACAGGCCGATTCCACCGCCGCCCGCCGGGATCAGGGGATTGACCTCGGCAGTCTGGACGGGTTCGACCTGCGCGCGGCCAAACCAGTTGAACGGGTTGAAGCGCGACTCGCGCACCGAGCCGCAGCCTGCCAGTATCAGGGTCGAGACCAAGAGGGCCGAAGTTAGGTTCCGCATCCTGTGCTGCCCCATCCGCTGTGTCGCATTCTTCATCTGCCTACCTTATCGGGTGCGGCTTGAAAAGACGCAAGGCCGCACTGGACCTTTGTGTCCGGCTTGCCTAACTGATGAAGCAGTAGCAAAGGAACGGAACATGGCCACCGAACGGTTCGAGGACATTGTCGCGGATTTCGAATTCCTTGAGGATTGGGAAGATCGCTACCGCTATGTGATCGATCAGGGCAAGGCTCTGGACCCTCTGCCCGAGGCGCTGCGTGTACCCGCCACCAAGGTGGACGGTTGCGCCAGTCAGGTCTGGCTGCATCCGGTGATCGAGAATGGTGTTTTCCGGTTCGAGGGCGACAGCGATGCGATGATCGTGCGCGGGCTGATTGCGGTGTTGCGCGCGCTCTATAACGGGCTGCCCGTGGCCGAGGTGGGGCGCGTCGATGCGCCTGCGGAACTGGCGAGGCTGGGATTGAATGACCATCTGTCGGCGCAGCGGTCGAACGGGTTGCGCGCGATGATCGAGCGTATTCGTTTGGTGGCCGCCGAAGCGGTCTAGGCTTTCGCCAGAGCCGTTTCCAGATCGCCATAGCCTGTGAAGCGCCGCTCGAACGCCAGACCAAGGCGGGCGGCGCAGTCGGCCGCGCGGGCGGTCAGGGCGGGATCGTCGGTCTGGGCCTGATAGACCAGTTTGGTGTAATGACCGAAATAGGTGTCGCGCAGTTGCGGGTGGCGGTCCAGCCCCAAAGGTTCCCAGACGAAGGCATCGAACTGTCTGACAAGGAAATCGGTCAGGTAGAAGGCGGTGAATTCCTCCTGGGCCGTTGCGGCGAAGCGGGCATTGCCTTCGAAAAAGCTGTAGCAATGAGGGCCGTCCACCATCTGCACGCCCAAGCGGTCGCAGGTCGCGCGGAGTTGCCCGCCGGTGCCGCAATCGGCATAGACCACGAAGATATGCGGATGGGTGGGGCGGTGTTTCTGCACGGCCTGTTCGACGGCGGCGGGGATGCGGTCGGGATGGTTGTGCAGGATCGCGGGCAGGCAGGTCAGGTCCATATGGTCCCAGCCGTTTCGGGCGGTCAGGTCGAGGATCTCGCGCGCGAGAGCGCCGCAGGCGATGAGCAGCACACGGCCCTTGGGGGCTGCGGCCAGATCAAGGCCTTCATGGGTCAGGTGGTCGTCATCGGGCAGGTCCATGGGCGGTCCCTTCATGGGAAAAGACCCGCGCTGGTGGGCGCGGGCCTTTGTCTTTGGTCAGCGCAAGGGTGATCAGGCGCGCATCGCGGCCTGATTGTGCTTGCGCGCGACATAGGTTTTCGCGGTTTCCACCGCAACGGCGGCATCGCGGCAATAGGCGTCGGCCCCGATGGCGCGGCCGAATTCCTCGTTCAAGGGCGCGCCGCCCACCAGCACGATATAGTCGTCACGCATGCCTTTTTCGATCAGCGTGTCGATCACGACCTTCATATAGGGCATGGTGGTGGTCAGCAGGGCGGACATGCCGAGGATGTCGGGCTTTTCCGCCTCGAGCGCGTCGAGGTAGCTGTCCACGGCGTTGTTGATGCCGAGGTCGATGACTTCGAAGCCCGCGCCTTCCATCATCATGCCGACAAGGTTCTTGCCGATATCGTGGATATCGCCCTTGACGGTGCCGATGACCATCTTGCCCTGTTTGGGCGCGCCGGTTTCGACCAGAAGCGGTTTCAGGATGGCCATGCCGCCCTTCATGGCGTTGGCGGCCAGCAGCACTTCGGGCACGAAGAGGATGCCGTCGCGGAAGTCCTTGCCCACGATGGTCATGCCCGCGACCAGCGCCTCGGTCAGGATGTCATAGGGCTGCCATCCACGGGCGAGAAGGATGTTCACGCTCTCCTCGATCTCTTCCTTGAGACCGTCGTACAGGTCGTCGAACATCTGCTGGACCAGTTCCTCGTCGTCGAGGTCCGCGAGGATGATGTCGTCTTGATCGTCTGACATGTCAGTTCCCTTGGCTTGCGGCGCGCGCGCCTGCATCGTTCTGTCGTTCGCCCCATCTGGGGCTTTTGTCCACAGGCCAGTCGTCGGATTGCGACATGGGCGCAAGCGCTTCCGACAAGTGCCTCAGAATTGAGCGGTCCGTTGCGGCAAAGATGCGCTCTGGACGCGATTTCGGGCCTTATTCCCCGCGACGGGCGCCGCGGCGGCTGCGGCGCGGGGCGGCTGTGTCGTCGCCCGTGCCGTCGCCCGCCGATGAGAAGCCGCCCAGCAGTTCCGTGATCTGGTCCAGTGTCGGGCGCGGACCACGGGGGCGGGTTTCCAGCGCGCGTTTCATATGTTCCAGATGCACGGGCATGGTGCCGCAGCAGCCGCCGATGATCGTGGCCCCCGCATCGCGCGCGAGCACGGCATATTCGGCCATCAGTTCGGGCGTGCCATCGTAATGGATATGCCCGTCATGGTATTTCGGAATCCCGGCATTTCCCTTGGCGATGATGGGGCGTTCGGTGCCCTGAGCCGCAAACCCCAGAACGGTGCGCAACAGGTCTGAGGCGCCGGTGCCGCAATTGGCCCCAAAGCCGATGGGCGGGTTGGGCAGGCTTTCGACCATGTCGACCATGGCAGCGCTGGTCACGCCCATCATGGTGCGCCCGGCGGTGTCAAAGCTCATCGTGCCGCACCACGGCATGCCGGCAAGGGCAAACGCTTCGGCGGCGGCGCGGTATTCTTCGGGCGCGGAGATGGTTTCCAGCCAGAGCACATCGGCCCCGCCTTCCTTGAGCCCCTCGGCCTGTTCGTGAAAGATCTCGACCGCGTCGGCATGGGTCAAGGTGCCCATCGGCGCGAAAATCTCGCCCGTCGGTCCCACCGAGCCCGCCACCACGACGGTGCGGCCTGCCTTGTCGGCGATCTGGCGGCCCAGTTCGGCGCTGATGCGCGACAGTTCCCGCGCGCGCTTTTCCGCGCCGTGCAATTTCAGGCGGCTGGCATTGCCACCAAAAGAGTTGGTCAGGAAAATGTCGCTGCCCGCATCCACGGCGGATTTGTAAAGCGCGAGGATACGGTCGGGATGTTCCTCGTTCCACATTTCGGGCGCGTCGCCCGAGGTCAGACCCATGTTGAACAGGTTGGTGCCCGTGGCCCCGTCGGCCATCAGCCAGTCGCGGGTTTCAAGCAGGCGGGACAGCGCATCGGTCATGGGAATTCCTGTGCATGGCAAAATGGAGAAAGGTCCAGCGCGCCTGTCCTGTCATGTTTGGGCGTCGCGGGCAAATTCATATGTTTCATGATGATCGTGAGGCGATTGCATCACACCGGTGACAGGCGGGGCAGACAGGGCCGTGGGCCTTGCCTGTCCGGCCCTGTCAGAATGGTGTCAGATTTCGCTCATCAGCTGGGCCTTGGCCACGGCCAGAAGCTCGTCCATCTTGGCGCGGACGGTCGCGGCATCGGCCAGATCGGCCAGATCGGCGGCAACCTTGCGCACCACATCCTCGTGTCCGGCTTCCTCGAAATCGGCCTTGATGACTTCGCGGGCATATTCGGCGGCCTCCGCCTCGGATTTGCCCATCAGGCCTGCGGCCCAGAGGCCCAGAAGTTTGTTGCGCCGCGCCTCGGCCTTGAACTTCATTTCCTCGTCATGGGCGAACTTCGCCTCGAACGCATGTTCACGGTCATCGAAGGTTGTCATTTGTCGCATCCTTGGGTGGCGGTTTGTCCTTGATCCGATATGCACACCTGTGACCCATGGCGCAAGGGGCAGGGCGCATCTTGCGACAAACCCGCCCATGGACTAAAGGGGGGCAACTGGACGGGACTCATGCCTGTCCTCAGCACCGGAGTGACCATGGCACGGCGCAAGAAAATCTACGAAGGCAAGGCGAAGACTTTGTACGAGGGGCCGGAACCGGGCACCATCATCCAGTATTTCAAGGATGATGCCACGGCCTTCAACGCCGAGAAGCGCGATGTGATCGAAGGCAAGGGCGTGCTGAACAACATGCTGTCCGAGTTCTTCATGACCGGCCTTGCCTCGGTGGGGGTGCCCACGCATTTCATCCGCCGGATCAACATGCGCGAGCAGCTGGTGCGCGCCTGCGAGATCATCCCGCTGGAAGTGGTGGTGCGCAATTATGCGGCCGGGTCCATGTCCAAGCGTCTGGGGATCGAGGAGGGGCTGCAACTGCCGCGCCCGATCATCGAATACTACTACAAGGACGACAAGCTGGGCGATCCGCTGGTGACCGAGGAGCATATCGCCGCCTTCGGCTGGGCCAATCAGCAGGACATGGATGATATCCTGAGCCTTGCGCTGCGGGTCAATGACTTCATGTCGGGTGTCATGTTCAGCGTCGGCATCAAGCTGATCGACTTCAAGATCGAGATCGGCCGCGTCTATGACGGCGATTTCCAGCGGCTTGTGGTGGCGGATGAGATCAGCCCCGACAGCTGTCGCCTGTGGGATATCGAGACCGGGCGCAAGCTGGACAAGGACGTGTTCCGCCGCGATCTGGGCAGCCTGACAGATGCCTATTCCGAGGTCGCCCGACGTCTGGGCGTGATGCCCAAGACTGCGACACCCATGACCAAACCGACCCTGATCAACTGATCTGGCGGCACGCGGCCTCTGGCGGCGGAATGGATATTTGAAGCAAGAAGAAACAGGGCGCGCGCGCCATTGGCAGACCGGAGAGCAAGCGATGAAGGCACGTGTGCATGTGATGCTGAAGAACGGGGTTCTGGACCCGCAGGGGGAGGCCGTGCGCCATGCTCTGGCGACGCTGGGCTTTGACGGCGTGAAGGGCGTGCGTCAGGGCAAGGTGATCGAACTGGATCTGGAGGAGACCGACGCCGAGGCGGCGCGGGCCGCCGTGGCGCGCATGTGCGAGACGCTGTTGGCCAATACGGTGATCGAAAGCTACACGGTGGAGATCGGCTGATGCACGCGGCGGTCATTACCTTTCCGGGGTCCAATTGCGACCGTGATCTGGCTGTGGCCTTCGAGAAGGCCGGCGCGCGGGTCAGCCGTGTCTGGCACAAGGATACAGAATTGCCGCAGGGCGTGGATGTGGTGGGTATTCCGGGCGGGTTCTCGTTCGGCGATTACCTGCGCTGCGGGGCTATTGCCGCGAATTCGCCCATTTGCCGGGCGGTTGTCGCCCATGCCGGGCGTGGCGGCTATGTGCTGGGGATCTGCAACGGGTTTCAGGTCCTGACCGAGACGCGGCTGCTGCCGGGGGCGCTGATGCGCAATGCGGGGCTGAAGTTCATCTGCCGCAGCGTCGCGCTGACCGTGGCAACAACGGATAGCGCCTTTACCGAAGGGTATCAGGCGGGGCAGACCCTGCGTGTGCCGGTGGCGCATCACGACGGCAACTATACCGCCGGTGCCGATCTGCTGGCGCAGTTGCGCGGCGAGGACCGGATCGCCTTTACCTATGCAGAGCCCGTGAACGGGTCGGCGGGGGATATCGCCGGGGTGCTGAGCGAGAACCGCCGGGTGCTGGGTATGATGCCCCATCCCGAGCGCGCCGCCGAGGACGCTCATGGCAGCACCGACGGGCGGCAGATCTTCGCCGGTCTGGTGGGCGCGCTGACGGCCGCCTGACTTGAGCGTGGGGCCGCCTCGGCGTAGTGTCGGTCCATGATCTTTTCACGCCAGACATCCACCGCGCGCAAGGCAGGTCAGACGGGCCGTGTTCGGCGTTCGGTCACGCGCACCGGCACGGTCAGTTGGCGGGGGCGTCTGGCGCTTGGCCTGCTGATGCTGATCGCGGTGGTCACGATCGTCGTGACCAACAGGATGTTGACGGATCGCTTTACCGAGACGACCCGCAACCGGGCCGAACTGCGCCTTGCGCTGTATAGCGGCAACCTGTTGAGCGAGTTGCGCCGCAACGCCATCGTGCCGCAGCTTCTGGCGCGGGACCCGACGCTGATCTCGGCCTTGTCGTCGCAGGATTATTCGCTGTCGACGCAGCGCCTGATCTCGTTCGTCGAGGAAATCGGCGCGGCCTCGCTGATGCTGCTGGATCGCGACGGGCGGGTGGTGGCTTCGACGGATCGCAACAAGCTGGGCACGAATTTCCGGCGCGAATCCTATTTCGTGGATGCGTTGCGGGCCAGTGACACGATCTTTACCGTGCAGCGTCGGGAATCCGGCAGTTTCAACTTTTCGTATTCGCGGCGCATTTCGGACAAGGGGCAGGCTCTGGGCGTGATCGTCGTGGAGGTGGACCTGCAGAAGTTCGAGCGCGCCTGGGCGGGGATTTCGGATGCGGTGCTGGTCACCGATTCCGAGGGTGTGATCATCCTTGCGACCGAGCCGCGCTGGCGCGGGGTGACCGAGGCCGAGGCTTTGGCTGATCAGCCGCCGGAAAGCGCGATCCAGCGCGCCATTCAGGCCACGGCGGATTGGACCGCGCTGCCGGCGGATGCCTATGTGAAGGGCGAGGCCGTGATCCGGATGGAGGGGCGTATCCCGTTCCGTGGCTGGCGCATCGCCAGTTTCACCACCTATACCAGTGTGCGCGAACGCGTGAACGGGGTTCTGGCTCTGGAGATCATGGGATTCGCCATTCTGCTGGCGCTGGCCTTCTATCTGGTCAGTCGCAAGAACGCGGTCCGCATGGCGCTGTTCCAGCGCGAGTCGGCGGAACTGCGCCTGTTGAACGCACGGCTCCAGCGGGAAATCGCCGAGCGCGAGAAGGTGCAGGAGACCCTTGCGGTGGCCGAGCAGACGCTGGCGCAGAGTTCGAAACTGGCGGCTTTGGGCGAGATGTCGGCGGCGGTCAGCCATGAGCTGAACCAACCATTGGCGGCGATGAAAACCTATCTGGCGGGAGCGCGCCTTTTGCTGCGCCGCAACCGGCCCGAGGAGGCCTTGTCCTCGTTCCAGCGGATCGACGACCTGATCGAACGGATGGGCGCGATCACGCGGCAGCTCAAGTCCTATGCGCGCAAGAGCGGCGACCAGTTGACCCCTGTAAACATGGGAGAAGCACTGGCTTCGGCCCTGTCGATGATGGAGCCGCAACTCAAGCAGCGCCGCATCCGCATCACGCGCGCCTTGCCCGACAATCCGGTCATGGTGATGGGGGACCGGATCCGCATCGAACAGGTCATGATCAACCTGTTGCGCAACGCCATGGACGCCACCCAGACCGTGGCCGAACCCGAGATCGACATCATCCTTGCTGCGGGTGAGACGGCCACGCTGACGGTGCGCGACAATGGCGAGGGGATCAAGGATCTGGATAACCTTTTCGAGCCGTTCTACACGACCAAGAAGCCCGGCGAGGGCGTGGGGCTTGGCCTTGCCATTTCCTCGGGGATCGTCAACGACTTGGGCGGGCGGCTGACGGCGCGCAATGCCAAAGGTGGCGGCGCGGTCTTTGAAGTTCAGCTTCCGATCCTAAGTAATGACAATGAAATAGAAGCGGCGGAGTAAAACCTATGTCGAAGGGGATGAAGATCGCCATCGTCGATGACGAGCAGGACATGCGGCAGTCGATCAGCCAGTGGCTGGCCCTGTCCGGCTATGACACCGAGACCTTTGCCAGCGCAGAGGATGCGCTGAAGGTGCTGGGACCTGATTATCCGGGGATCGTGATTTCGGATATCAAGATGCCCGGCATGGACGGGATGCAGTTCCTCAAGAAACTGATGGGCAGCGACAGCACCTTGCCGGTGATCATGATCACCGGGCATGGCGATGTGCCCATGGCCGTCGAGGCGATGCGCGTGGGGGCTTTCGACTTTCTGGAAAAGCCCTTCAACCCGGACCGGATGAACGAATTGGCCCGCAAGGCGACCAACACGCGCCGCCTGACGCTGGACAACCGCGCTTTGCGGCGCGAGTTGTCGGATGGCGGGCAGATCATGAAGAAGCTGATCGGCACCAGCCCCGCGATGGAGCGGCTGCGCGAGGATATTCTGGATCTGGGGCAAGCCGACGGGCATGTTCTGATTGATGGCGAGACGGGCACCGGCAAGACGCTGGTGGCCCATGCGCTGCATGCGGTGGGCGCGCGGGCCGGGCGCAAATTCGTGCTGATTTCCTGCGCCGCCTATGACGAGGACAAGCTGGCCAAGCGGCTGTTCGGGCCGATGATGCCCGAGGACAGCCAGCTTCCGGCGGTCGAGGAGGCCCGTGGCGGCACGCTGGTTCTGGAGGATGTGGAAACCCTGTCCGACAGTTTGCAGGCGCGGCTTCTGAGCTTCATCAACGAACAGGGCACGCCCGCCGAGACGCGGATCGTGGCGATCTCGAACCTGCAGGAGCAGGACCGGACCTGCGAAGATGCGCTGCGCTCGGATCTTTTCTACCGTTTGGCCGCGCTGAGGATCACACCGCCACCGCTGCGCCAGCGGGGCGAGGATATCCTGACGCTGTTCACCCGGCTGTCCGAGCAGTTCGCCGATGAATATGGCTGTGATTCCCCGCAAGTCAGTGCACAGGAAGCGGCGCAGCTGTTGCAGGCCCCATGGCCGGGCAATGTGCGCCAGCTGATCAATGTGGCCGAACGCGCGGTGCTGCAATCGCGGCGGGGGTCGGGCACGATCGCTTCGCTTCTGATGACGGATAACGAGGAAATGCAGCCCGTGATGACCACCGAGGGCAAGCCGCTCAAGGAGTATGTGGAAGCTTTCGAGCGGATGCTGATCGACAATACGATGCGGCGGCACAAGGGGTCGATTGCCGCGGTGATGGACGAGCTTTGTCTGCCGCGCCGCACCCTGAACGAGAAGATGGCCAAATATGGCCTGAGCCGGTCGGATTACCTCTGACCGCTGCGCGACAGGGCAGGGATGGCGGGCGAACCTGGACCCGCCATCTCAGCTCTGGCGATACTGCTGACGATTTTCCCCATTGTCTTATGCCACCCCCTGCCGCTATGGTGACCCATGGTGTGTGGCACCTGATGTGACCCGCCATAGAGTTTCGCTGCAAATGCGATGTGTAGGATTGTCCGGCACGGCTGATGCAGACCGATTGAGCCCCGGAAACGGGACTGACGAACCCCCGAACCCCTCGTGAAAGCGGGGTGGAGAAGGCCTTGAACGGGCGCCCCATGACAATGAGGGCGTCGGAGAAGAAACGCGATGAGGCGCGCGAGAGCAACCGATCCCATCATCATGCCCCTTACAGGGCACATGCCCCTGTCGGTGGCATATCTGATGACCGGACGGTTCGCGCGTGCCATTCCCCTCGCCCCTGACAGACACATGCCGCAAGGCCTCCACCCTCCGGGGCCGGGGTTGCGCCGCTGTGCAATTGGAAAAAATGGCCAAGAAAATGCTGATCGACGCCACACACGCGGAAGAGACCCGCGTCGTTGTGGTGGATGGAAACAAAGTCGAAGAGTTTGATTTTGAATCTGAAAACAAACGCCAGCTTGCTGGCAACATCTATCTGGCAAAGGTAACGCGGGTCGAACCCTCGCTACAGGCAGCCTTTGTGGATTACGGCGGAAACCGGCATGGTTTCCTGGCGTTTTCCGAGATTCATCCGGATTACTACCAGATCCCCGTCGCCGACCGTCAGGCGTTGATGGAGGAAGAGCAGGCCTATGCCGATGCGCAGCGCCGTGAGGACGAGGATGAAAAGCCCCGGTCCAGCCGGTCACGCTCGCGTTCGGGATCGCGCAGCCGGTCGGAAGCGGTGCGCAGCGATGATGCTGTTGCCACCCGCGATGCCGAGGGCGACGAGATCGCCGGGATGGAGACGATCGACCTTGACGAGGGCGAGGTGTCCGAAGGCACGTCGCCGATGGAGATCGTGGCCGAGACGCCGGTGGAAGAGCCTGCGGACCTGTCCGACGACAATGATGACGAGGATGATGACGGCGCGGTCGAGACGATGGACCGTGACGACAGCATCGAATCCGTGTCGGATGACGATGATGCCGAGGATATCCGCCCCGTGCGCAAACCGCGTGCGCGGCGCTACAAGATTCAGGAAGTCATCAAGGTGCGCCAGATCCTGCTGGTGCAGGTCGTCAAGGAAGAGCGTGGCAACAAGGGTGCGGCGCTGACCACCTATCTGTCGCTGGCGGGTCGTTATTGCGTTCTGATGCCGAATACCGCGCGCGGTGGTGGCATTTCGCGCAAGATCACCAATGCGGTGGATCGCAAGAAGCTTAAGGAAATCGCGACCGAGATCGATGTGCCCAAGGGGGCGGGTCTGATCGTGCGGACCGCCGGGGCCAAGCGGACCAAGACCGAGATCAAGCGCGACTATGAATATCTGCTGCGTCTGTGGGAACAGATCCGCGAATTGACGCTGAAATCCGTGGCGCCTGCGAAAATCTATGAAGAGGGCGATCTGATCAAACGCTCGATCCGCGATCTCTACAGCCGCGAGATCGACGAGGTTCTGGTCGAGGGCGAGCGTGGGTATCGCATCGCCAAGGACTTCATGAAGATGATCATGCCGTCGCACGCGGTGAACGTGAAGCATTACCGCGAGCAGATGCCGCTTTTCGCCCGCTATCAGGTGGAAAGCTATCTGTCCTCGATGTTCAATCCCACCGTGCAGTTGAAATCGGGCGGTTATATCGTGATCGGCGTGACCGAAGCGCTGGTGGCGATCGACGTGAACTCTGGCCGGGCCACCAAAGAAGGCTCGATCGAGGAGACGGCGCTGAAGACCAACCTTGAGGCGGCCGAGGAAGTGGCGCGGCAGTTGCGTCTGCGCGATCTGGCCGGGTTGATCGTGATCGACTTCATCGACATGGACGAGCGGCGCAATAACGCGGCTGTCGAAAAGCGGATCAAGGACAAGCTGAAAACCGACCGTGCGCGGATTCAGGTGGGTCGGATCAGCGGCTTCGGCCTGATGGAGATGTCGCGGCAGCGTCTGCGCCCTGGCATGATCGAGGCAACGACACAGCCCTGCGCCCATTGCCATGGCACGGGTCTGATCCGGTCGGACGACAACCTTGCGCTGTCGATCCTGCGCCAGATCGAGGAAGAAGGCGTGCGTCGCCGCTCGCGCGAGGTGCTGATCAAGGCGCCCGTGGGCATTGCCAATTATCTGATGAACATGAAGCGCGACCATGTGGCCCAGATCGAAGGGCGTTATGGTCTGTCGGTGCGGATCGAAGGCGATCCCACCTTGATCAGCCCGGATTTCACCATGGAGAAGTTCAAGACCGCGACTCGCGTGGTTGTTGAGGTGCCGCAGGTGATTTCGGCCGATACCGCGCTGATGGATGAGGTGGATGGTTCAGTCTCGGTCTGGGATCTGGAAGAGGCCGAGGCTGCCGAAGAGGAAGCGGCCGCCAAGGCTGCTGCGCGCCCCGAGCGTGCCGAACGGGCGGAACGTGCCGAACGGACCGCCGAGGCCGGGGATGATGAGGCCAAGCCGAAGAAACGCCGTCGGCGGCGGCGGCGGGGCAAGTCCAAGACCGGTGCGGAAGGTGAGAGCAATGGCGATAACGGGTCTTACGACGATGACAGCGCGGATGAGGGTGATGACACCACAACCGAGGTGATCGCGGCGGAAGAGACCGCAGAGGCACCTGTCGTGGCGGCGGAACCCGCGGCTGCTGACAGCGCCGCGACAAGCGAGGCTGCGGCAGAGGCGGAAGCCGAAGGCAAGAAGCCCGCGCGCAAGACCGTGACGCGGACACGTTCGACCTCAAGCCGGACCGCCGCTGCCAAGGCTGAAACGGCCCCCAAGGCACCTTCCAAGCCCAAGGCCCCCGCGAAGCCGCGGGCCAAGACGGCAGCCGCCAAGGACGCCGCCCCCGCGGCGGAGGCCGAGGCCAAGCCTGCCAAGAAGCCTGCGACGCGGAGCAGGACCCCCAAGGCGGCCAAGGACGCCGCTGCGGAGACCGCCGCACCGTCAGACGCAGTGGCACCCGCCGCAGCCAGCACCACGGTAGAGCCTGTCGCGCCTGCGCCCGCCAAGGCGGAGCAGGTTGCTGTCTCTGAAGCTGTGCAGGCAGAGCCGGTGAAAGACGAGCCTGCCAAAGCCGAAGCGGCCAAGGTCGAGGCGCCGCAGGCCGAGGCCAAGCAGCCGGAAGAGGATGGCAAGCCACGTCGCAAAGGGTGGTGGTCGCTGGGTCGCTGATCCTCGACCTGCGAGAAGAGACAACGGAGAAACCGCCCCTCGGGGCGGTTTTTTCATGGGGGCTGACAGGTCAGGCGAGGCTCACGCGGGGTGCGCGCCCTTGCGGATGCGGTAGACGGTGTGGTCGTCCCCGTCGGCCATATCCAGAAAGTCATGGCCTGACTGCGCGCAAAAATGCGGGACGTCCACTATGGCGGCCGGGTCGCTGGCCAGAAGGCGCAAAACGGCGCCTTCGGGCAAGTCCGCAAGCGCCTTTCGCGCGCGCAACACGGGCAGGGGGCAAAGCAGCCCGATGGCGTCAATCTCGGTGTCCTGAGTCATGTCGCAGCACATAAAAGCCCGGTCACGTCCTGTCCACAAGGATGTGACAACCGCGCGCGTGACCTTGGACCTGCGATGGCGTAAGGCTGTCGCATGTTCGGAATCGAGATCATTGACGCGGGCCTGCTGCCCGCCATGTTCGTGGCGCTGCTGGCCGGGGTGATCTCGTTCCTGAGCCCCTGCGTGCTGCCCATCGTGCCACCCTATCTGGCCTATATGAGCGGCGTGTCGCTGGCGGATCTGCAAAACCAGAGCAGCGCGCGCAATCGCGCGATTTTGCCTGCACTGTTCTTCGTGATGGGCCTGTCCACGGTATTCCTGTTCCTTGGGTTCACCGCCTCGGCCATAGGGGCGGCATTTCTGCAATATCAGGGCTATTTCAATACGGTGGCCGGGATTCTGGTGATGGCCTTCGGGGCGCATTTCATCGGGATCTACCGCATCCCCTTTCTGGACCGCGAGGCCCGGCTGGATGCAGGCGACCGGGGTGGATCGGCTTTTGGGGCCTATATACTGGGTCTGGCCTTTGCCTTTGGCTGGACCCCCTGCATCGGCCCGCAACTGGGGGCGATCCTGTCGCTGGCCGCCTCGGAAGCTTCGGTCGCGCGGGGCACGCTGCTGCTGGGCGTCTATGCGGCGGGTCTGGGCATTCCCTTTCTGCTGGTCGCGGCCTTCCTGCCGCGCCTGACCGGAGTGATGGGCTGGATGAAGCGGCATATGGACCGGATCGAAAAGGTCATGGGCCTTTTGCTCTGGACCATCGGGCTGTTGATGCTGACGGGCGGGTTCTCGGCCTTCTCCTTCTGGTTGCTGGAAACCTTTCCCGCGCTTGCGGTGCTGGGCTGATCGCGGCGCGGCATCCGGTTCCGGCCTGCCAAAGGTCTTACACGAGCCCCAATGCTGCGCTACTGTCGGACCTGTAACGAGGTCCGGAAGAGCAGTATGTCCCACCATCAGGTCAAACGCCGCAGGGTGTTCTATATTCCGGGCTATGATCCGATCCACCCGAGGCGTTACCGCGAGCTTTATCGCAAGGAAGGCGCGGCGCAGGCGGCTGTGTCGGGATACGAGATCGCGCTGCGTCCCAAGGCGGGCGGCGGCAGTTATGGCTGGCAGGTCGCGGGCGATTTTGATGGCAGGGCGGTGACCGCGGATGTCGAGGTGCTGATCTGGTCCGATATCGTGCGCGACAGCATGTCGAATTCGATCCCCGCTACCTATCTGCAATTGGTGCAGACGGCTTGGGTCTATATCGCCTCGGGCGCGCTGTGGCGGTTGATGCGCTTGCGCAAGGGGCCGGTGATCGCGGCGCTTTATCCTGTGCTGTTCCTGCTGGGGCAACTGGGACTTGCGGCATTGGCCGTGTGGGTGGTGATGGGTATCGGGCGGGTAGCGATGGCCGCGATTGATCCCGGCTGGCCGGGCCTTGGTCTGATCCTGACAGCGATCAGCGTGATCGTCGGTTTGGGACTTGGCCTTGGGGTTCTGCGCTGGTTTCGCGCGCAGGATGGCCGTTTCTTCGCTTATTACCTGATGCATGACTATGCGTTTTCGGCGCGGTGGAAGGGGGCCAATCCGCCCGCACTCGAGCAGCGGATGGCTGCGTTTGGCGACAGCATTGCGGCCGCGCTGCATGAGCCGGTGGACGAGGTGCTGGTGGTGGGCCATTCCTCGGGGGCGCATCTGGCGGTGTCGGTGCTGGCCGATCTGATCCGGGCGGGTCGCGTGCCTGCGGCGGGGCCTGCGCTGTCGTTCCTGTCGCTGGGGCAGGTGGTGCCGATGATGTCGTTTCTGCCCAAGGCGCATCGGCTGCGCGGTGATCTGCAGTTTCTGAGCGAGAGTGATGCCCTGACTTGGGTGGATGTGACAGCACCGGGGGATGGCTGCGCCTTTGCGCTGTGTGATCCGGTGGCGGTGTCAGGTGTCGCGCGGGATGGCAAGCGGTGGCCGCTGGTCCTGTCGGCGGCCTTTACCCAGACCCTGAGTCCGGCACGGTGGAAGGCGTTGCGCTGGCGGTTCTTCCGCCTGCATTTCCAGTATCTGTGCGCCTTTGATCGGCCGGGGGACTATGACTATTTCGCCATTACCGCCGGACCGCTGACGCTGGCGGATCGCTATCATGGCCGGGCCCCGTCGAAATCGCGGATAGACCGGGCCGTGTCGGGCCATGTGTCGGTGGCGCCATGACTGTGTTGCCACCCAAGCCAGCGGACAGACCGGACAAGGTCTCGCTTCTGCGGTATATGCGGTTGTTCCGGCAGGACATTCTGTCGGCGCAGCCAGCGCGGCTTTACCGGGCCTGGATGGCCGAATTCCGCACGCCGTTTTTCCGGTCCTATCTGGCCAATCAGCCAGACCTTGTGCGGCTGGTGCTGAAGGACCGTCCTGGGGATTTTCCCAAATCCATGCGGGTCGCCGAAGGGTTGCGCCCGCTGCTGGGCGAGTCGGTGTTTCTGACCAATGGCGCGACATGGGAGCGGCAGCGGCGGATCATTGATCCCGCGTTTGAGGGGGGGCGCCTGCGCGATACCTTTCCGGCCATGTGGGAGGCGGCGCGGGCTTGTGTGGCGCGGCTGGCGCAACAGGTGGACGGTGCTGCGTCCGGCGTGATCGAGATCGAGGAGGTCACCAGCCATGCGGCGGCGGATGTGATCTTCCGCACGTTGTTTTCCATTCCCATCGAAAACCGGATCGCGGCGCGGGTCTTTACCCAATTCCGCTATTATCAGCGCAGCCAGCCGATCCTGAACATTGCCGCCTTCCTGCCGTTGCCGCGCTGGGTGCCACGGCTCCACCGGCGCAGCACGCGGGCGGCGGCGCGGTCGATCCGGGCGCTGATTACCGAACTGACCGTCACACATATGGAGGCGATTGCGGCGGGAACCGCGCCCGATGATCTGGCGACCAAGATCATGACCACGGCGGACCCTGAAACGGGCGAGCGATTTGATACCGGGGAAATGGTCGATCAGGTGGCGATCTTCTTTCTGGCCGGGCATGAAACCAGCGCATCCGCCTTGGGCTGGGCGCTGTATCTTCTGGCCATGTATCCCGACTGGCAGGAGCGGGTGGCGGCAGAGGCAGCGGCCCTTGATCAGGCGGATTTCGCGGTGATGTCCCGGCTGCGGGTCAGCCGGGATGTGTTCCGCGAGGCGCTGCGCCTTTATCCGCCGGTGCCGATGATGGTGCGCGAGACGTCCTGCCCGGAACGGTTGCGGGATCGCGATGTGACACCCGGCGCGCAGATCGTGATCAGCCCGTGGCATCTGCATCGCCACACGCGGTTGTGGGACAATCCCGACGGGTTCGATCCCGACCGCTGGGGGACCGAGAACGGGCGGACCTGCCTGCGCGAGGCGTTCATTCCGTTCTCGGCCGGCGCGCGGGTCTGCCCCGGCGCGGGCTTCGCCATGGTGGAGGGGCCGTTGATCCTGTCGATGCTGACGCGCGCCTTCCGGTTCGAGGTGGTGGAGGGGCGCGCACCTGTGCCCGTGGCGCATCTGACCGTCCGGGCCAAGGATGGGATCTGGCTGCGGGTCACGCGGCGTGACGCCTTGTCAGTCGTGTGAGGTGCTGCGGTAGTATCGGAGAACATAGACGCGGATTGCGGAGGCAAGTCCCACATCCTGCTCGCGCGATGCATCTATTTGTGCTGCCAAGACGTTGATAGCAATGTTTTTGTTCTGGGCAATGTCGCGGAAAGCCTGCCAGAATTCAGGTTCCAACGTGACGCTGGTGCGATGGCCGCGCAGGGTGAGGGAATGTTTGGCCGGACCGCTGTTCATGGGTCTTTGCGGTGCTGATCAAGCCCGCGCGCAGCTTGGTCGGCGCGGGCTTTATCGAGGGCCTTCTCGGCCTTGGTCCGTCCGAACTTGACCGCATTTTCAGTGGCGCGGGCCTTGGCTTCGGCCCGCGCCTTGTCTTTTCGCACACGGTTCAGATTGACCGGTGTGCTCACCCCTTGGGTCCGATCATGTCTTCGGGCCGCACGACGCGGTCGAAGGTTTCGGCATCGACCAGACCCAGACGGATCGCCTCTTCCTTCAATGTGGTGCCGTTCTTATGCGCGGTCTTGGCGACCAGCGTGGCGTTATCATAGCCGATGGTGGGCGCGAGCGCCGTGACCAGCATCAGCGATTCCTTCATCAGCTTGTCGATGCGCGCCACATTGGCCTGCGTGCCCACGACCATGTTGTCGGTGAAGCTGCCTGCCGCGTCGCCCAGAAGCTGCATGGATTGCAGCACGTTATAGGACATCATCGGGTTGTAGACGTTCAGTTCGAAATGCCCCTGCGAACCTGCGAAACCGACCGCTGCGTCATTACCCATGACATGGGCGCAGACCATGGTCAGCGCCTCGGCCTGCGTCGGGTTGACCTTGCCGGGCATGATCGAGGAGCCGGGTTCGTTTTCGGGCAGGATCAGCTCGCCCAGACCCGAGCGGGGGCCGGAGCCCAGAAGGCGCATGTCATTGGCGATCTTGAAGAGCGAACCCGCCACGGTTTTCAACGCACCCGAGAACATGACCATCGCGTCATGCGCGGCCAGCGCCTCGAATTTGTTGGGGGCGGTGACGAAGGGCAGGTTGGTGATGGTGGCGATCTCGGCCGCGACCTTTTCAGCGAAACCGACGCGCGTGTTCAGGCCGGTGCCGACGGCGGTGCCGCCCTGGGCCAGTTCATAGATGTCGGGCAGGCAGGCTTCGACCCGCTCGATTCCCTTCTTGACCTGATGCGCATAGCCGCCGAATTCCTGTCCCAGCGTGAGGGGCGTGGCATCCTGCGTGTGGGTGCGGCCGATCTTGATGATGTCCTTGAATTCTTCGGATTTGGCGACCAGCGCGGCGTGCAGCTTGCGCAGGCCCGGCAGCAGCGTGTCGCGGGCCATCATGCCGATGGCCACATGCATGGCCGTGGGGAACGTGTCGTTGGAGGACTGGCCCATGTTGCAATGGTCATTGGGGTGGACGGGTTTCTTGGAGCCCATCACGCCGCCCAGCATTTCGATCGCGCGGTTCGAGATCACCTCGTTCGCGTTCATGTTCGATTGGGTGCCGGACCCGGTCTGCCAGACGACGAGGGGGAAGTTGTCGTCGAACTTGCCCTCGATCACCTCGGTCGCGGCGGCCTGGATGGCCTTGGAGAGGGTCGGGTCCAGATCGCCGAAACCTTCGTTGACGATGGCGGCCGCCTTCTTGATCACACCCAGCGCGCGGATGATGGCTACGGGCTGACGTTCCCAGCCGATGGGAAAATTCTGGATCGACCGCTGGGTCTGCGCGCCCCAGTACTTGTCTGCCGGAACCTCGAGAGGGCCGAAGCTGTCGGTCTCGGTGCGGGTGTTCGTCATGGCTCATGCCTCTTGCGATGGATTGTTGGCCCCCTCATAGCGAAATGGGCGGCAAGATCAATATTGCATACTGTGGGATACCGGACTCGGATCAGCGGCACGGGGCCGCATCACGTTACTTTCGGAACGTGTCCAGACGGACCACCTCGGCCTCTTTGTGGCCGCCCGAGGGCGTGGTGGGATCGTCGTCATCGCCGTCATCGTCCATATCGTCATCGGCATGGGAATGCGTCTCGAAGCGCAGGCCGAATTCGACCGATGGATCGACGAAAGTCTTTATGGCGTCATAGGGGATGTAGAGCGGTTCGGGTTGATCGCCGAAATTCAGCGTGACCGAGAACCCGTCATCCGTGACATCCAGACCGTCATACCAATGCTGCATCACCACCGTCATTTCGGTCGGATAGCGGTCGCGCAGCCATGCGGCGAGTCTGGCCTGAGGATGTGTGGTGTCGAAGGTGATGAAGAAATGATGCGCGCCGGGCAGGCCGTGATCGGACACATCCTGCAACACTTCCTGGATCAGCCCGCGCATCGCCCGGTGCATCAGGTTGCCGTAATCGATGATGCGCGACATGACGTGATCCCCGGTTCAACTTCGGGCAAGCATAGGGGATTCGGGGTAAAACAAAAGACGGAGTGCGAAAAAAAGAGACGGGCGGCCGCCGTGCGGATCAAATCGGCAGAACGCTCAGGGCGAAGCCGGCCACGGCCATGACCGCAAGATAGGCCGGAAGCGGCAGCCCCAGCCGCAGATGCAGCAGACAGGCCAGAGCTGTCAGTGCGGCGGCCTGCCAGTGAAAACTGGTCCAGTCGGGCAGAGGGCCGAAACCCGTCATGGTCACGCGGGCAAAGATCACATGCAGCGCGAACCAGAGCGAAAGGTTCAGGATCACCCCCACCACGGCGGCGGTGACACTGGCCAGCGCGCCGCGCAGGCGCGGGCGGTGGGCCAGCGCGTCGATATAGGGGGCGCCGGTGAAGATCCACAGAAAGCATGGCACGAAGGTCATCCAGAGGGTGACGATCCCGGCCATGATGCCCAGACCAGCGCCGCCCTGACCGATCCCGGCGAGGATGCCGACGAATTGGGTGACAAGGATCAGCGGGCCGGGGGTGGTTTCGGCCAGACCCAGCGCGTCGATCATCTGCGCGGTGGTCAGCCAGCCGAAATCCGTCACCACGGCCTGTGTCATGTAGGCCAGCACCGCATAGGCACCGCCGAAGGTCACCACGGCGAGGGTCGAGAAGAAGAGCGCGAGATCCGCCAGAAGACCCCTTTCAAGGATCACCAGAAGCCCGAGCGGCACCAGCCAGAGGGACAGCCAGAGCGCGGCTGTGGCGAGGGTCTGCCGCAATGGCACGCGGGATAGGGGCGGCGGTGGCACCGCATCCTGCCGGCTGTGCCACCAGCCCCAGATGGCGGCAGCTGCGATGATCAGCGGGAAAGGCAGTTGCGCGAAGAAGATCGCGACGAAGGCCAGCAGGGCCAGCGCGATATCCGCCCGCCCGCGCAGAGCGCGTTTTGCCAAGCCTTTGAGCGCCATCAGGACGATCACCACGACCGCGGCCTTGATGCCCAGAAACAGCGCCTGCACTGCGGGCAGCTGTCCGAAGCTGGCATAGGCCAGCGCCAGTGCAAAGATCACAAGGGCGCCGGGCAGCACGAACAGCACCCCGGCGATCAGCCCGCCGGGAGTCCCGCGCAACCGCCATCCGGCATAGGTCGCCAGTTGCATCGCCTCGGGCCCCGGCAGCAGCATGCAGAAGGACAGGGCGCGCAGGAATTCGGCCTGATCGAGCCAGCCGCGCGCCTCGACCAGTTCGCGCTGCATCAGGGCGATCTGGGCCGCCGGGCCGCCGAAGGACAGTAGGCCGATCCGTCCGAAGACGCGGAACAGGTCGGGGAAGGTGGGGGGCTGTGTCACACTGTCATGCCTTGGCTGGGTCGGACCAAGGCATAGACGATTGGCCGCGCGCTGCAAGGTCAGGACTGCCACGAGCGCATGACACAACCATGACGATGAGATGCGACGGGGCCTAAAAATGGGGGGGAAGTGCAGGCTTCTGTTGCCAGGTGCCTGCGAACCCCGCCTTAAGCTGCTAAGCCCAAGGACTTAAGTTTCGGTATCTCCGACCGCTTACGCGGCCATTGCTACCGGAGCACGATTGTCATTTGCAATTGTACTTTTCGGACCGATAACGGTGGTACCTCACCGAGACAAAGCAAACCCCTTTAGACGTTCGTCGATCCTGTTTCAGCCCCATTGCCGCCAAATGAGCGGGTTTTGGTGGAGCTGCCGGGTACCGCCCCCGGGTCCGATCCGCGTATTACGAGCGCGTTTATGTCCATAGTCTGTTGCCAGACAGGTTGAATATAGGGCAGGGCGCGGCACATTTGAAGGGGTCAAATGCGGCGAATGCGATTAGTCGGGCGTGGCCCGTGAGTGGTCTGCGGCGCGGGTGGAGCGGGCGGCCATCACGTCACGCCCCAGCGTCATCGTGTAGTCGGCCAGTTCGCACAGGGCCGTGTCGGCAGATCCGGCGTCTTGAGCCTCGATCGCGTCGGTGATGCGACTGTGCAGGTCAATGATCGCGCCGCGCGACCGGGCGGTGAAGGTGATCATGTTCATCAGGGGCTGCATCGCCTCGACCGCGCCGGCCAGATGGTAGGAGAGGACCGGATTGCCTGACCCATCCACCAAGGCCCGGTGCAACGCCACATCCGAGGCGCAGAAATCCTCGTCCGACAGGGCCGGATCGGATTGCCGCGCAATCTCGCGCCGCATCTGTGCCAGATGTTCGGGACGCCGACGGGCCGCCGCGAGGGGGGCGCAGGCCCGCTCCAGCGCGAAACGCGCCTCGCAGGCGACATCGAAGCTGACCGCGTTCATGGACAGCAGCAGGGTCGAGGTGGTGATCTGTTGGCCATATGCCTCTTCGAAGGACAGGCGGTTCACGAAGGCCCCGCCCGTGGCCCCGCGCTGGGTGCGGATCAGGGATTGCGCGGCCAGACGTTTCAGCGCCTCGCGCACCGTGGGGCGGGAGACGGCGAAATGTTCGGCCAGTTCCGCCTCGGACGGCAGGCGCGCATCGACGATCAGCTTGCCCGACATGATTTCATCCCGGATCGCAGCCGCGATCTGGGCAGAGAGGTCCTTGGAGCTGTCGGGGTCGCGTTTCATATGTCTGACATTTGGGGGTTTACGAGGAAGCTAATTGTCTGACAATTTATTTTCAAGCGAAAGGCGAGGCGTTGAGTCGCGGTTTCGGAGCGAGGGGGATCATGCTGTCAGACCGGATCAGAGCGATGGGCGCGCCGCATTGGCTGGCGCTGTTCGGGCTGATTCTGAGCGCGTGGGTCATGCTTTACGCCATGGCGCTGCCTGCGGATCTGCGCGCCTCTGCCCGCATTTTTGGAGCGGAGTTCTGGGAGAGCCTGTGCACGGTGACGCCGGATGCGGCGGGGTTCGGGCGCGTGGTGCTGATGTGGGCGCTGATGGCGGCGGCGATGATGGCACCCACGGCGCTGCCGGCTTTTGCGACCTATGAGGATCTGGGCCGCAGCACGCAAGTCAGGTTTGGTGCGCTGGTGGCAGGCTATCTGATCGTCTGGCTGGGATTTTCGCTACTGGCGGGGGGCTTGCAGATGGCGCTGTTCGGCGCGGGGCTGGTCAGTGCCTTTGGCGACAGCCTGTCGGTCTGGCTGTCGGCGGGGTTGTTGATGATTGCCGGGCTTTACCAATTCTCGCCCGTCAAGGAGGCGTGTCTGAGCAAGTGCCGCGCGCCGCTGACATTCTTCATGGCGCATTGGGACGAAGGACCGTTGCGCAACGGGGTGCGGCTGGGGCTGGTCTGTCTGGGCTGCTGCTGGGCCTTGATGCTGCTGGCCTTTGTGGGAGGTGTCATGAACATCGCCTTCATGGGGCTGGCGACGCTGATCATGGTGATCGAGAAACTGCCCGCTTATGGCCGCCTGCTTACGCGGCCATTGGGGGCGGTGCTGATCGCTGCGGGATTGTTTCTGGCGCTTGGCGCCATCTGAGGGAGGAAAAGACATGGCTTTGGATCAGAACGCGGTGGGCACGGTGCCTTGGGCGATCAAGGGAGAGTTGATCCTGAACTGCAACTGCACGGTGTTCTGCCCCTGCGTCGTGTCGCTGGGCAAACATGCGCCGACGGAAGGCTATTGTCAGGCATGGTCGGGGATCCGCATCGACGCCGGCCATTATGGCGACGAGGATATCTCTGGGTTGAACGTGGGGCTGCTGCTGGAGATCCCCGGCCTGATGTCGCGCGGCAACTGGAAGGCGGCGGCCTATATCGACGAGCGCGCCTCGGATGCGGCCTATGAGGGGTTGGTCAACATCTTCTCGGGTGCGGCGCGGGGCACGACAGGGTTGTTCAAGGTGCTGGTCAGCGAGTTTCTGGGGGCGGAACGCGCGCCGGTGATCTTCGAGACCGAAGGCAAGGCGCGCCGCCTGATGGTGGGCAAGGCCATTCAGGGCGAGGTGATCCCCGTGGCGGGCAAGGACCCGGATCAGGAGATCGTGGTGACCAATACGGAATACTGGATGGGACCCGACATCACGGTCGCCACCGCCACCAAGGGCCGCGTGCGCGCCTTTGGGCGGGTCTGGGATTTCGACGGGCGCAGCGCCGAGATCTGCCAGATCGACTGGCACGGGCCGCGCTGAGGCGGCTGCAAGGGCAGGGGGTGCAGATGATCAATCCGGGGTATGTGCTGACCATGGCGCGCTATAATGCGTGGCAGAACAAGCAGATGATGGCGGCCATGGAAGGGCTGGGCGATGCGGCGCTGCATGAGGATCGCGGTGCCTTCTTCGGGTCGATCCTGGCGACGGCGAACCATATCCTGTGGGGCGACGGCATGTGGATGGCGCGGTTCCAGGGGCAGGAGCCGCCTGCCGTGACCATGGAGGGCTCGACCACGCTGCATCCGACCTTTGCGGCGTGGAGCGCGGCGCGGTTCAGGATGGACGGGCGTATCCTGCTTTGGGCCGAAAAGATCAATGCGCTGGATCTGGTGGGCGATCTGACATGGTATTCGGGTGTCATGCAGCGGCAGGTGACCAAGCCGCGCGGGGGGCTGATCATGCATATGTTCAACCACCAGACCCACCACCGGGGCCAGATCCATGCGCTGCTGACGGGCGCGGGCGTCAAGGCGCCCGTATCGGATCTGTTCTTCATGCCCGAGGACGGGCCTTGGCTGTAATGGCCGGGTAATTGGATATTTGAAGCAAGAAGAAGGCTGGGGCGCGGTCCTGGCCTGTCAAACAGAGGAGTGAGGCCATGTTCAACGCGTTGGTTGTCGAGAAGGACGAGGACGGCAAGACAAGCGCCGCCGTGCAGCAGATCAGCGAGGCGGATCTTCCGGAGGCCGAGGTGACGGTGGCGGTCGAATATTCGACGGTCAATTACAAGGACGGGCTGTGCATCGGGCCGGGCGGCGGGTTGGTGCGGAATTATCCGCATGTGCCGGGGATTGATTTCGCGGGGACGATCGAGGCGTCGTCAGATGCGCGGTACAAACCCGGTGACAAGGTCGTGCTGACCGGCTGGCGCGTGGGCGAGGCGCATTGGGGCGGCTATTCGCAGAAGGCGCGGGTGCGGGCGGACTGGCTGGTGCCGCTGCCTGCGGGTCTGACCACACGGCAGGCCATGGCGGTGGGCACGGCGGGCTTCACCGCGATGCTGGCGGTGATGGCGCTGGAGGATCACGGGTTGAAACCGGGGCATGGCGAGGTGCTGGTGACGGGGGCAGCGGGTGGCGTCGGCTCGGTCGCGGTGGCGATCCTGTCGGCGCTGGGGCATGAGGTGGCCGCCGTGACCGGGCGGCCCGAGACGGAAGAGTATCTGCGCGGGTTGGGCGCGACGCGGATCGTGCCGCGCGCGGAGCTGGCCGAGACGGTCAAGCGGCCCCTGGAGAGCGAGACATGGACCGGCTGCGTCGATGCCGTCGGCGGTGCGATGCTGGCGCGGGTGTTGGGGCAGATGAAATACGGTGCCTCGGTCGCGGCTGTTGGTCTTGCGGGGGGGGCGGGTCTGCCTGCGACGGTGGTGCCCTTCCTGCTGCGGGGGGTGAATCTGCTGGGGATCGATAGCGTCATGCAGCCCTATGCCAATCGTCTGCGGGCCTGGGAGCGGATTGCCAAGAACCTGCCGATGGACAAGCTGGAGGCGATGATCCAGCCTGCAACGCTGGCCGATCTGCCGGAACTGGGGGCGGAGATCCTGAACGGGCAGGTGCGCGGGCGCGTGGTTGTCGACGTAAACGCCTGACCTTACGGCAATTCTACCATCGCGCCGTCCCGTCAGCTTGACGCGGGGCGGCGCGGGCCGCAGTCTGGACGCAAAAGAACCAATGGGGGACAAAATGCTGCTGGATGTGGATTTCGTGCGTGGGCAGTTTCCGGCCTTTGCCGTGGACAGCCTGACAGGGCAGAGTTTCTTCGAGAATGCTGGTGGCTCTTACACCTGCGGCGCGGTGATCGACCGGCTGACGCGGTTCTATACCGAGCGCAAGGTGCAGCCTTACGGCCCTTATGGCGCGAGCCGTCTGGGGGGCGAAGAGATGGACGAGGCGCGGCGGCGCTTGTCCGCGATGCTGGGGGTCGAAGGGGATGAGCTGTCCTTTGGTCCATCCACCACGGCCAATACCTATGTTCTGGCGCAGGCATTCCGCCAATGGATGAAGCCGGGCGAGGCGATCATCGTCACAAATCAGGATCATGAGGCGAATTCCGGCCCGTGGCGGCGTCTGGCGGCGGATGGCATCGAGATCCGCGAATGGCGCCATGATCCCGAGACCGGGCATCTGAACCCCGAGGATCTGGAGCCGCTTCTGGACGAGACTGTGCGGCTGGTCTGTTTTCCGCATTGTTCCAACGTGGTGGGCGAGATCAATCCGGTGGTCGAGATCACGGCCATGGCCCATGCTGCGGGGGCCTTTGTCTGCGTGGATGGCGTCAGCTATGCGCCGCATGGCTTTCCCGATGTGGGGCTGATGGGGCCGGATATCTATCTGTTCTCGGCCTACAAGACCTATGGGCCGCATCAGGGGATCATGGTGATCCGCCGCGCGCTGGGGAGCCAGTTGCCCAATCAGGGGCATGTGTTCAACGGCGAGACGCTCTACAAGCGGTTCACGCCGGCCGGTCCTGATCACGCGCAGATTGCCGCCTGCGCGGGCATGGCCGATTACATCGACGCGCTGGCCGACCATCATGGGCTGACAGGCAGCCCGGCGCAGCGCGCGACGGGGGTGCATGACCTGATGCGCGGCCACGAGGTGCGGCTGCTGCAACCGCTGCTGGATCATCTGGGGGCCAAGAACTCGGTCCGGGTGCTGGGGCCGCGCCGGGCCGAGGACCGTGCGCCTACGGTGGCGATCGAGACGCGACATCAGGGGCGCGAGCTGGCCGAGAAGCTGGCCCCGCTGGGCGTGATGGCGGGGGGCGGCGATTTCTATGCGGGACGCGCCTTGCAGGGGATGGGCGTTGATCTGGGCAAGGGGGTGCTGCGGCTGAGTTTCGTGCATTACACCGATCAGGCCGACATGGATCGCCTGATGACGGCGCTGGACGAGATTCTTTAATCCGATCAGCGCGCTGGCCCGTATCGTTATCAAAGCAATAACAAGGCAGCAGCCGTGTCGGACTCCCCTCCCGTTCTTCTTTGGCTTCGCCGTGACCTGCGGCTGAGCGATCACCCCGCCTTGGCGGCGGCGGTGGCGCGGGGTGGGCCGGTTATCCCGGTGTTCATCCATGACGAGAGCGTGTCCGGGCTGGGCGCCGCGCCCAAGTGGCGTTTGGGGCTGGGGCTGGAGGCGCTGGACCGGGCGCTGCGGGACAAAGGCAGTCGCCTGATCCTGCGGCGTGGTGCGGCGCTTGACGCGTTGCGCGACCTGATCAGGGACACCGGCGCGCGGGCCGTGTTCTGGACCCGTCTCTATGACCCTCAGGCGCAGGAGCGCGATGCCGCCGTGAAAGAGGCGCTGAAGGCCGAGGCGATCGACGCGCGGTCGTTTGGCGGTCATCTGATGTTCGAGCCCTGGACGGTCGAGACCAAGACGGGTGGGTATTACAAGGTCTATACCCCGATGTGGAACGCGGTGCGGGGGCGCGAGGTGGATATGCCTCTGGCCGCACCTGCCAAGATCCCCGCTCCGGCGACATGGCCCGCGTCGGAATCGCTGTCGGACTGGGCGATGGGCGCGGCCATGAACCGGGGCGCGGATGTGGTGCGCCCGCATGTGCGTCTGGGCGAGCAGGCGGCGCAGGACCGGTTGGCGGAATTCATCGACACATGGGTGGCGCGCTATGACATGACGCGCGATCAGCCGCATGTGGCGGGCACCTCGCTTCTGTCCGAGAACCTTGCCTTGGGCGAGATCAGCCCGCATCAGTGCTGGCATGCGGGCCAGCGCGCGCTGGCGGAAGGCAAACAGGGGGCTGAGACCTTTCTGAAAGAGTTGGTCTGGCGCGAGTTCGCCTATCACCTGATGTATCACACCCCGCATATCCTGAGCGGGAACTGGAAACCCGATTGGGATGCCTTTCCGTGGAACACGGATGCGGATCATCCCCATGTCGTGGCGTGGAAACAGGGGCGGACGGGGATACCCTTCGTCGATGCCGCCATGCGCGAGATGTATGTGACGGGGCGGATGCATAACCGGGGGCGGATGATCGTGGCCTCTTACCTGTCCAAGCATTTGCTGACGCATTGGAAGATCGGCTTGCAGTGGTTCGAGGACTGTCTGATCGACTGGGACCCGGCCTCGAACGCGATGGGCTGGCAATGGGCGGCAGGGTCGGGGCCGGATGCGGCCCCTTACTTCCGCGTGTTCAACCCTGTGACGCAACTCGACAAATTCGACAAAAAGGGTGAATATGTGGCCCAATGGATCGCCGAGGGGCGCAGATCGCCATCGGACACGGCGTTGTCCTATTTCCGCGCCATTCCGCGGCATTGGGCCCTTGCGCCGCATGATCCTTATCCCGCACCCGTCGTGGCGGCGGATGCGGGACGCAAGGTTGCTCTTGCTGCCTATGAGAACCGCGGATTCTAGGTAATTTTGTCCGAGTGTGAACCGAAACTTGAGCGGGCGTGCCCGCGTGTATAAGAAGACGAACCGCCATATGGAGACGCGGATGATCCTGACGAGTACAGACAACCAGACCAACCTGCCGCGCTATTTCGCGCGCGGCTTTGCGGTGGCGCAACGCCTGACCAACGGGCGGTTGGATATTGTCCTGCCCGATGGTCGCATCTTCCGCGCCGAGGGCAAGAACCCCGGTCCGGTGGCCGAGCTGCACATCCACAATCCCGATTGCTTTGCCCGTCTGATCCGCGAGGGCGATCTGGGGTTCAGCGAAGCCTATCTGGATGGATGGTGGAGCACGCCGGATCTGATGGCCTTCATGGACCTGATCCATGCGGATAACGATGCGATCTTTGACGGCTATCCCGGCATGGTCTTTGTCCGCGCCTTTGAACGGCTGCGGCATTTCCTGCGGTCGAACACCAAGAAGCAGGCCCGCAAGAACATCAGCTATCATTATGATCTGGGCAATGATTTCTATGGTCTGTGGCTGGATGATACGATGACCTATTCCAGCGCGCTTTTTGAAAGCGGGCAGGAGAGTCTGGAAAAGGCACAGATCGCGAAATATGCCTCGATGGTTGATCAGATGGGGGCCAAGGCGGGCGATCACGTGCTGGAGATCGGCTGCGGCTGGGGCGGGTTCGCGGAATATGCCGCCAAGGAACGCGGGCTGCGGGTCACCTGTCTGACCATCTCGAAAGAGCAGTTCAACTATGCCGTAGACCGCATTGAAAAAGCGGGGCTTTCCGATATGGTCGAGTTCAAGTTGCAGGATTACCGCGACGAAAAGGGGGTGTATGACGGCATCGCCAGCATCGAGATGTTCGAGGCGGTGGGCGAGAAATACTGGCCCGTCTATTTCGACACGCTACGCGAACGTCTGCGTCCGGGCAAATGCGCGACCTTGCAGATCATCACGGTGCAGGATCACCGCTTTGAACTGTATCGCAACGGTGTGGATTTCATCCAGAAATACATCTTTCCGGGTGGCATGCTGCCGTCGCCTGCCGTGCTCAGGCGCGAGGTCGAACGTGCGGGTCTGACCTTCTCGCGCTCGATCGAATTCGGCGAAAGCTACAGCCAGACCCTGCGCCGCTGGTATGACACGTTCAACGAGAAATGGGAGCAGGTCGCCGATCTGGGCTTTGATGACAGGTTCCGCCGGATGTGGAATTATTACCTGACCTCTTGCGCCGCGACCTTCCATAGCGGAAATTGCGACGTGACACAGATCACAGTGACAAGGCCTGCATAGATGTTCACAGCCCCCCGATTGGTCGCCGCCCTTCTGTTGGCCATCGTGGGGTTTGCCGCCTCGGAACTGATCAAGCCTCTGATGCCGGAGGGCACGCAGTTCGGCTGGTTTTCGTTCATCAATGCCGGTTTGGGTGCGATGGTGGGCTGGATCGTGATCGGCACACGCATCGGGCGCGGGATGTCGGCGGCGATCAGCAATGGCCTGACAGGCGCGGCCGCGCTGATCTTCTGGGGTCTGTTCTCGCAGGCCGGTTACGAGATGTTGCGCCTGTCGTTGCGGCGACGCTATGACGGCCCGGTCGAAGCCTTGGGCGACCTGTTCCGTATAGCCACCGAATACGCGATGACGATCGCGACGGCGCCGGTTCTTGGCACCTTGTTCGTGGGCGGTGTCATCGCAGCCATGCTGGCGGAAATCGCGTCCGGGCATTGGCGCTGAACGCAATGGAACCCCTTTTCGTTTATGGCACGTTGCGGCATCTGCCGCTGCTGGAGGAAGTGATCGGGGCCACCTTGCCTGCGGCGCAGCGCCAAGAGGCCATGATCCATGGATATCAGGCCCGCTGGGCCGAGGGGCAGGCCTTTCCATTGCTGGTGAGAGAAGCCGGCGCAACAGCCGCGGGTCTTCTGCTGACCGGTCTGGATGCCATGGATATGGCACGCCTGAATTTCTATGAAGGGGGCTTTGGCTATCATCTGGCCCCGGTCGAGGTCGAGACGGGACATGGCACCATCGCGGCGCAGGTCTGGTTTCCCGACGCGGATCTGTGGCACCCCGGCGCGGTGTTTGACTTTGCGGACTGGCAGGCGAAATGGGGTGAGATCAATGTCGCGGCGGCCGCCGAGATGATGACATTCTTCGGCCAGCGCAGCCCCGAGGAGATTGCGCGGATCTATCCGATGATCCATGCGCGCGCCGCCTCGCGCGTGGCGGCGATGCGGGCCGGGGTGTCACGTGATCCGGCCCTGCCCGGAAGCGGGTTCAGCCGCGCGGATGTGACCGAGGAGGCTGTGGCGCGGCCCTATGTGGATTTCTTCGCGGTCGAGGAGCATCACCTGCGCTTTCGCCGCTTTGACGGCTTGCAAAGTCCTGTGGTGAAGCGGGCGGTATTCGTCGCCTCGGATGCGGCCATCCTGCTGCCCTATGATGCAGCCCGCGACCGGGTGCTGGTGATCGAACAGTTCCGCGCCGGGCCCTGGGCGCGCGGGGATCATGCGCCCTGGCCGCTGGAACCCGTTGCAGGTCGCGTCGATCCGGGCGAGACACCCGAAGAGGCCGCGCATCGCGAGGCCGTCGAAGAGGCGGGGCTGGTGCTGCATCGGCTGGAGCGGGTGAGCGGCAACTATCCCTCGCCCGGCTCTACATCCGAGTATTTTCACATCTTCGTGGGACTGTGCGATCTGCCGGATCGGATCGAGGGCACGGGCGGTGTGGCATCCGAGGATGAGGACATCCGCAGCCATGTCCTGCCCTGGGCGCAGTTTCAGGACCTACTGGACCGCGATGTGCTGACAGTGGGGCCGCTGATCCTTGCGGGACACTGGCTGGCGCGGCACCGGGAACGGCTGCGCGGCGCGGCGCGCTTCCCCTGAAAAACCGCGAGGCGCGCCGTGTTGCGGCCCCGTGCCTGCGCGCCGCACCTTGAGTTCCGGGCTCTGGATGCCTACTAGATGTCAGGAACGGGCAGTGGCCCCAACGATCTGACGATCTGACGAGCGGGAGACAGGCGATGCGGATAGCACATGATCTGGCCGAGGCAGTGGGACATACGCCCCTGATCCGGCTGAAGGCCGCGAGTGAAGCGACGGGATGCGAGATTCTGGGCAAGGCCGAGTTCATGAATCCCGGCCAGTCGGTCAAGGACCGGGCCGCGCTGTTCATCATCCGTGACGCCGTGGCGCGCGGCTTGCTCAAGCCCGGCGGCACGATTGTCGAGGGCACGGCGGGCAATACGGGCATCGGTCTGGCGCTGGTGGGCGCCTCGATGGGGTTCAAGACCGTCATCGTGATCCCCGAGACGCAGAGTCAGGAAAAGAAGGACATGATCCGTCTGGCGGGCGCGCAACTGGTCGAAGTGCCGGCGGCCCCCTACAGGAACCCCAACAACTATGTGCGCTATTCCGGCCGACTGGCCGAGGCTTTGGCCAAAACCGATCCGAACGGGGTGATTTGGGCCAACCAGTTCGACAATACCGCCAACCGGCAGGCCCATATCGAAACCACCGGGCCGGAGATCTGGGAACAGACCGGCGGCAAGGTGGACGGGTTCATCTGCGCGGTGGGGTCGGGCGGCACGCTGGCCGGGGTGGGCATGGCCTTGCAGCCCAAGGGCGTCAAGATCGGACTGGCGGATCCCGACGGGGCCGCGCTGCATTCCTATTACACCACAGGCGAGCTGAAATCCTCGGGCGACTCGATCACCGAAGGGATCGGGCAGGGGCGGATCACCGCCAATCTGGAAGGGTTCACCCCCGATTTCAGCTATAACATCCCGGATGCCGAAGCCTTGCCCATCGTCTTTGACCTGCTGGCGCATGAAGGGCTGTGCATGGGCGGCTCGACCGGCGTAAACATTGCCGGGGCCATTCGCATGGCGCGCGAGATGGGGCCGGGACACAGGATTGTGACGATCCTGTGCGACTATGGCACGCGCTATCAGTCCAAGATCTTCAACCCTGAATTCCTGCGTGAAAAGCGCCTGCCTGTTCCCGGCTGGCTGACGGAGGCCGGACGCGCGGTGCCGTCCGTATTCGAAGAGGCATGATCGCGAGGGCGTTGACAGGCGCGGGGATTGCCGTGCTGCGGCGCGCTCTGGCGGTTTTGCTTGTGGCGTCGCTGGCCGTGGTGCTGTGGCCTGCGCCGCAAGCCGTGGTCGCGCAGCAATCCGCCCCGTCCGAGACGCAAGAGGCGGCAGGCCCGGATTATGCCGCTTGGCAGATCACGGCCGAACGGGCCGAGGAGTCCATCGAACGGGGCCGCGCCTCGAATGTGGCGCTGGAGGAATTGCGCGCCGAGATCGTCGGCTGGCGGGAATCCCTGCTGGCGGCGCAATCCACCAACAGCTCTCGGATCGCGACGCTGCGCACGCAGATCGAAGCCTTGGGGCCGGTGCCGGAAAGCGGCAATGAATCCGAGGAAATCGCTGCCCGCCGCGCCGAACTGAACGGTCAGCTGGCCCGTTTGCAGGCCCCGGTTCTGGCGGCCGAGGAAGCCTTTACCCGCGCCAATGGGATCATTTCGGAGATCGACAGGATCATTCGGGAGCGGCAGACCGACGCGCTTCTGACGCTTGGGCCAAGCCCGTTGAACCCGGTCCTGTGGGGGCGTGGCCTGCGCGAACTGGGTGCCACCGTCACCGAACTGGTCGCCGAAGTGTCCGAGGCATGGGCCAACCCCTCGCAACGGGAGGCGACGACGAAGGATCTGCCGGTCATCCTGCTGCTGACCGCTGTCGGTCTTGTGCTGATCATGCGCGGGCGACGCTGGGCCACGCGGCTTGGCGTGCGGCTTTATGATCGCTGGAACAGTGGCAAGGATGTCTGGGGCTTTCTGGTCTCGTTGACGCAGGTGGCGTTGCCTCTGGTCGGTCTGTTCGTTCTGACCGAGGCGCTTTTCGCGACCGGTCTGATCGGGTTGAAAGGGTCGGAGATCGTCAGTGCCCTGCCGATCTGGGGCGCCACGCTGCTGGGCGCGCGCTGGCTGGCGGGGCGGTTGTTTCCGGCGCGTATGTCCGCCCCGCCCTTGGCGGTGCAGCCCGAACGCCGGGGCGAGGCGCGCTCCTATACCACGCTGCTGGCCGTGCTGATGGTGTTGCAGGGCGTGATCGGCCTGCTGAGCGAGGTTGGCGATTTCAGCGACGAGACCGTTGTCGTGCTGAGCTTCCCCATCATCGTGATGACCGCGCTGGTCCTGTTCCGTCTGGGCCAGTTCCTGACCGGTCAGATGACCACCCATGCGGAAGAGGGCGGCGATGTCGGCTATCGCAACCGCGTGGTGCGGGTGCTGTCGCGTGGGGCGATGCTGGTCTCGGTCGTGGCACCTGTTGCGGCGGCCATCGGGTTCACGGCGGCAGCCAATGCGCTGATCTATCCTTTCGTGCTGATGCTTGCCCTGCTGAGCGCGGTATTGCTGCTGCAAAAGCTGGTCAGCGACATCTATGCGCTGGTGACCCATTCGCCCGACGGGCAGGCCGATGCGCTGATCCCGGTCCTGATCGGTTTTCTGCTGACCCTGGCCGCGCTTCCCTTCCTTGCGCTGATCTGGGGCGCGCGTGTGGCGGATCTGACCGAGATCTGGGCGCGCTTCCGCGAGGGGTTCTCGCTGGGCGGCACGCGAATTTCGCCGACGGATTTTCTGGCCTTCGTCCTGATCTTCACATTCGGCTATGCGCTGACGCGACTTGTGCAGGGGGCGCTACGCACCTCGGTTCTGCCCAAGACCAAGATTGATCCGGGCGGACAGAACGCGATCGTCGTGGGGCTGGGTTATGTCGGTATCTTCGTCGCCGCACTGGTCGCGATCACGAGCGCCGGGATCGACCTGTCCTCCATCGCCATCGTGGCCGGTGCCTTGTCGGTCGGGATCGGCTTTGGCCTTCAGACCATCGTGTCGAACTTCGTCTCGGGGATCATCCTGCTGATCGAACGCCCCATTTCAGAGGGCGACTGGATCGAGGTGGGCGGCCAGCAAGGCTATGTACGGGACATTTCCGTCCGCTCGACCCGGATCGAGACCTTCGACCGCACCGATGTGATCGTGCCCAACGCCGATCTGGTCAGCGGCACCGTAACCAATTTTACCCGTGGCAATACGGTAGGCCGGGTGATCGTGCCGGTGGGCGTCGCCTATGGCAGCGACACGCGCCGTGTCGAAGCCATCCTGCGCGAGATTGCCGAGGCGCATCCTATGGTGCTGGCGCAGCCCGCGCCCGCTGTGCTGTTCCAAGGCTTCGGCGCCGATTCGATGGATTTCGAGATCCGCGCGATCCTGCGCGACGTGAACTGGATGATGGCCGTCAAATCCGAGATGAACCACCAGATCGTCAAACGTTTTGCCGAGGAGGGGATCGAGATTCCCTTCGCACAGCGCGACGTCTGGATCCGCAACCCCGAAGCGCTGCGCGAGGGGGGCGGGGCTGCGAAACCCGAGACGGGTTCGCCATCGCGGCCAGCGGCCGTTGCACAGACAGAACAGACAATCACGCCACCGTCCGACACGATCCGCGATGTCGAGATGGATGATGCCGGGGATGACCCCGGCGGCGAAGGAGATAGATGACATGACTGACCCCTTGTTCCGCACCGATGCCTATCTCAGACAGGCAGAGGGGCGGGTTGTGGCGCATACGGCCGAGGGCGGTGTGATCCTCGATCAGAGCCTGTTCTACCCGCATGGTGGTGGCCAGCCCGGAGACAGCGGCAGGATCACATGGCCGGGCGGCAAGCTGCTGCTGTCAGATACCCGCAAGGGAGAGGCGGGGCAGATCGTCCTGATCCCCGATCCGGCCCATGCGGGCGCGCCGCTGCCCAAGATCGGCACGCAGGTCCAGCAGCTTCTGGATTGGGACCGTCGCCACCGGCATATGCGCGTGCATACTGCCCTGCATCTGTTGTCGGTGATCATCCCGCTGCCCGTCACCGGCGGGTCCATCAGTGCCGAGAAGGGACGTCTGGACTTCGACATGCCCGAAGCCCCGGACGATCGCGACGATCTTGAGGCGGAACTGAACGAATTGATCGCCCGCGACCTGGCGGTGACCGAGGACTGGATCACGGATGCGGAGCTTGAGGCCAATCCCGGTCTTGTGAAAACGATGTCGGTGATGCCGCCCATGGGTTCGGGCCGCATCCGTCTGGTGCGGATCGGGCAGGGTGCGGATCAGGTCGATCTGCAACCCTGCGGCGGCACCCATGTCGCGCGCACCGGCGAGATCGGCCCCGTCAGCCTTGGCAAATTCGAGAAGAAAGGCCGTCAGAACCGCCGCATCACGCTGTTGCTGCAGGACTGACCGCGCGCCCCGCCGATCAGGGCGCTTGCAGCGCCACGTTCACTTGCCCGCCGTGCTGGATTTGCGAGACAATCCTGTGGGCAGGCGGGGCAGGTCCTGTTCGGTATCCGGCAGCCCCTCGCGGGAGAGCAGCACCGCCAGCCCGCGCAATTCGGGGATATGGCTGCAGATGATCATCAGCGCCACCATGATCGGGACGGACAGGAACATGCCTGGAATGCCCCAGACAGCCGCCCAGAAGGCAAGGTTGATGATGATTCCGAAAGACGACAGCCGCAGCGCATGGCCCATCAGCATCGGGTCGATGACATTGCCGTTGAGAAACTGGATGGCCGTGACGATCAGGAAGATCGCAAGCGTCAGAGACGGGTCCTCAAGCTGCACGAAGGCAATCAGTGCCACCACGATGGTCGCCACAATCGAGCCGATATTGGGAATGTAGTTCAGCACGAAGGTCAGGATCCCCATCGCGACGGCCAGATCCAGCGAAAACAATTTGCACACGCCAAAGACCATCAGCCCGGTCACGATGCTGACGGCTGTCTTGACCAGCAGGTAATAGTTCACGCGGTGGATGATCGACCCGATGATCCGGCTGACATGTTTCGCCTGCGCCTCGTCGCGGAAGAAATTCGTCAGCTTGGTGTCGAACCAGATCCGCTCGGCGAACAGAAAGCCCACGAACAGGATCACCAGCACGGTGGCTTGCAGCAGATTGCCCGCCTGTGCCGCCATCTGGCGCAGATAGCCCGAGATTTCGGCAGTGCGCACCGTATTGAGGATCGAGGCTTCGATATCCTCGCCCAGCCACGCAAACAGCGCCGCAATCGCGAAGGGGGCGCGCTCGGTATAGGCCAGTGCGGTGGACAGCACCGTGTTGATCTGACTGAGGATGATCGAGGTCAGTGTCAGCAGCGCCGCCGAGATCAGCAGCAGCGCCGCGATACTTGCCAGCCAATTCGGAATCCGGAACGGCCCGATCTGCAATCGCGCGATGACGTTGATCGCATCCGAGGTCAGGCTGAACAGCACGATGGCCGTCGCCAGCGATACCAACAGGAATTGCGCCTGCACCAGCAGGAACAGCACCACGGCGAAGGCGATGATGATCAAGGCCGTGGTCTGGATGCGCGAATACTGGCTTGCCTCGATCCGCGGACCGGGATTTGCCTCGGTCCGCGTGGCGGACAGGGCAGGTTCCTGCGACGTGGAGGGCGGTGGTGAGCTGTTCATATGTGGCGATGGCCTTGTTGCATGTGAAATGGTGTCCTCAACGGCAAGGACACACGCTTTAGACGGTCTTTCCCCCAACTATGTGGCATCCCCGTTCAAGGTTCAACGTCCGCGCGACGCTTGCGCCACCTGACAAAGCCCTGAATGCCGAAAACTGTCGCACAGAGGGCTATTCCGGGTCTTGCAATCCGCCGCGAGGTGAGGATAGAAGGCCAGCTAACGGAGAGGTGGCCGAGTGGTCGAAGGCGCACGCCTGGAAAGTGTGTAGGCGGGAGACCGTCTCCAGGGTTCGAATCCCTGTCTCTCCGCCATGATCCCGAAAGACCCCGATCCTGATATCTGCCCGGAAGGTGAAGGCGGGTTTCGCCTCAGCCTCGACTCCGGGCATGGATGCGGCTAGGTCTGTGCCCTGCGATTGGCAGGATGGGATGCGTTCGGGTGCTGGGTCATCATTTCCATGAATACAGACACATGACGGTCACTGTTGACGCATTGGTCCGGGACGCGGCCTTGCCTGTGACCTGCGGGGCCGGATCATGACCCCGGCGGCACGTCTGGCCGCAGCGGCCGAGATTCTGGACCAGATCCTGATCGGTGAACCCGCCGAGAAGGCCCTGACCGGTTGGGGGCGGCGCAGCCGCTTTGCCGGGTCGGGCGACCGTGCGGCCATCCGGGACCTGGTGTTCGATGCCCTGCGCTGCAAGCGGTCCTTCGCGGCGCGCGGGGGCGCGATGTCGGGACGTTCTCTGATACTGGGTCTGTTGCGCGCCGAAGGACGCGATCCCGCAACGCTGATGACAGGCGAGGGGCATGCCCTCGCCCCCCTGACGCCCGAAGAGGTGAATGCTGGGACCACGCCCGCGCCGGGGGCGGAAGCCTGCGATATCCCCGACTGGCTCTGGCCCGCGTTCACGCAAAGCCTTGGCCCAAGGGCCGAAGCGGTTGCGGCTGTCATGCAGGCGCGCGGTCCGGTGATGCTCAGGGTGAACCTGCGCAAAGGCACGCGAGAGTCTGTCCGCGCTGCTCTGGCGGCGGAGAGGATCGTGGCCGTCCCCGATGAGATCGCCTCGACCGCGCTGCGTGTTCTGGACGGTGCGCGACAGGTGGCCCGATCCCAGGCCTATCTTGGCGGGCTGATCGAGCTTCAGGATGGATCCAGCCAGGCGATCATGGATGAGCTTCGCCTTCCAGATCACGGAAAGGTATTGGATTTTTGCGCAGGCGGCGGCGGGAAGGCGCTGGCGATGGCGGACCGCAGCACGGCTGAACTGCAGGCACATGACGCGCAACCTTCCCGGATGAAGGACCTTCCGGCGCGGGCCGCGCGGGCGGGTGTGCAGATTGGCTTGACCGAAACCGCGGCCTTGGCACATGAGGCGCCTTTCGCGCTGGTGCTCTGTGATGCGCCCTGCAGCGGGGCGGGGGCATGGCGGCGGTCGCCCGAGGGAAAATGGGCGCTGACCGCCGACCGATTGACGGAATTGACCGCCATCCAGGAGTCGATCCTGTCTCAGGCGGCCCCGCTTGTGGCGGCGGACGGGGTGCTGGCCTATGCCACCTGTTCCGTGCTGACTGTGGAAAACGAGGCGCGCGTCGAGGCGTTTTTAGCCGCAAATCCCGAATGGCTCTTGGTTGCCAGCAGACGCTGGGACCCGGGCCCTTCGGGTGACGGATTCTTTCTGGCGCAGTTTCAACGGCGTTGATCCTCGATAGCTGACGAAAATTAAAGACCGCTTAACGGTTTCCGAGTCACTCTTGGCCATCGCGAATCGCAAGAGCGGGTCTTGGTGTGGTGTTTTCAGTGCTGTCGCGCAGGTCTGTGGCGCGGGTTTCGGACAGGATCGCCGGTCATCGACCGGCACTGGCCGCCGTGACCGGTCTCGCCGTTGTTTTGGCGCTTGCCGTGACCGATGCGCGCTTGTCCCTGATGCTGATGGCGGCGGCCTCGGTTTTGGGCTCGACCGTGCTTCTGGGATGGTGCGCCGGTCTTCTGGCAACGTGGCAGGCTGCGCGCCGCATGTCGGCCATCCGCGACCTTGTCGGGCATGACCAGTTGCCATCCATTGTCACTGACCCCGCAGGCGAAGTGATGTTCCGCAACGATGCGGCGCTCCACCGCTTCGGACAGGCGGATCCGCCGACGCTGGCGGCCCTGCTCAAGGGGACGCTTGCCGCCCCGACACCTATCTTTTTCAGGTTGCAGAACAAGGCACACGCCCTCGGCGCGGCGCGCGAGGATGTGGTGACGCGCAGCGGTCATCTGCGGCTATCGGCGTACAGGTTGGCATCGGGCGGTTTTCTCTGGCGGATCGAGGATCTTCCTGATCCCCCTGCCGAAATCCGGGCGCCCCGCCGCGGCGCTGGTCTGGATATCGCGATGCTGACGGTTGGTCGTGGCGGCACGATCCTGTCAATGAACGAAGCCGCCCGCCGCCTCATCGGGGAACGCCCGAAATCTCTGGACCGGCTCTGCGCGGATCTGCCGCTGCGACCGGGGCAGATCCATCAGATCAGCACGGCGCGCGGGTCTTTGCCCTGCCTTGCGATCGAATCCGAGCCGCTTGCGGGGCGCAAGGACATCTACCTCTTTCCGATGCCCGCGGGGACAGCGGCTGACAGCGGCGTGACCGATCTCAACGAAAGCTGGCGCTTCTTTGAATCCTTGCCGGTGCCGCTTCTCAAACTGGATCCGTCCGGCGCGGTCCTGATGTCCAACCGTCCGGCGCGGGATCTTCTGCGGTTTGGCCATGGCGCGCAGACCCGGCTGTCCGATCTGATGGAAGGGTTGGGGCGCGCCATCAGCGACTGGTTGGCCGAAGCCTCGGCGGGAAGGGTCGGGGCGCATTCCGAATTCCTGCGCCTGACCCGCTCCGACAGCGAGGTCTTCGTTCAGGTCACGCTCAACAAGGTGCATGACCGTGGCGAACCCGCCCTGATCGCCGTTCTGAGCGATGCGACAGAGCTCAAGACGCTGGAGGCACAGTTCGTCCAGAGCCAGAAGATGCAGGCCATCGGGGAACTGGCCGGCGGGGTCGCCCATGATTTCAACAATCTTCTGACCGCGATTTCAGGGCATTGCGACCTTTTGCTGCTGCGACATGATCAGGGCGATCCCGACTATGCCGATCTTGTGCAGATCCACCAGAACGCCAATCGCGCGGCCGCGCTGGTGGGTCAGCTTCTTGCCTTTTCGCGCAAACAGACTCTCCGCCCGGAAGTGCTGGATCTGCGCGACACATTGTCGGACCTTACGCATCTGCTGAACCGTCTGGTCGGCGAAAAGATCACGCTCACATTGACCCATGAACCCGTCCAGCAAGCGATCCGCGCCGACAAGCGGCAGTTGGAACAGGTGCTCATGAATCTGGTCGTGAATGCCCGCGACGCGATGCCCCGCGGGGGAGAGATCAGGATAGAGACCGAAGGCGTCCTGTTGCGCGAGGCCACGGAACGGGACCGCGTGACACTGCCGCCCGGTTCCTATGTCTCCGTCAGGGTCTCGGATCATGGCCACGGTATCCCGGCGGACAAGTTGCAGAAGGTGTTCGAACCATTCTACACGACGAAACGCACGGGAGAGGGCACGGGACTCGGCCTCTCTACCGCCTATGGCATCGTGAAGCAAAGCGGCGGGTATATTTTCGTGGATAGCGTTGTCGGGCAGGGGACATGCTTCACCCTGCTGTTCCCCGGCCATGATCTTGTGCCGGTCGTGTCCGAACAACCCGCCGCGCCTGTCAGCCGCAGTTCCGGGCCACGTTATGGCGACGGTGTCGTGCTTCTGGTCGAGGACGAGGCGCCGGTGCGCGCCTTCGCCTCGCGCGCGCTGCGCCTGCGCGGCTATACGGTGATCGAGGCGGCTTCGGCCGAACAGGCGCTGAAAACGCTGGAGGATTCCGATCTCAGCGTCGATATCTTCGTCACCGATGTCATCATGCCCGGCATGGATGGACCAAGCTGGGTGCGTGAGGCTTTGAAGACGCGGCCCGATGTGCGGGTCGTTTTCGTTTCAGGCTATGCGCAGGAATCCTTCGGCGACGCGCAGGCCAGCATTCCCAACTCGGTCTTCCTGCCAAAACCCTTCTCGCTCAATGACCTGACCGAGACCGTCAAGCGGCAATTGCACTGATGGCACGCATCATGAAGTCACGCACCGCGGAGCGGGATACTGTCCCACAAAGCGAATTCCTCGGCGCATTTGCGGCGCAGACGTCGTTCGACCTCGGCCGACAGCGTCAGATCCATCGCGGGCGAGACATTGCTGCGTGGCAGCTCGATTCGCAGACCAAGCCGGTTTTCCAGAAAAGCCAGCAGCCCGGCCTGATCCTCGTAGCGGAACAAATGGTCAACGGCCGTGCCATTGGGCCGCGGCTCGAGAAAGCGCGCCTGGCTTCCGACATTGGCATAGTCCGGCGGATTGCCCTGCATGTATCCGGTCACGAATTCATCGAAACTGATGTCGAAGGTCGCGTTCTTCTTGCCCTGCATGAAGGGGCGGCGGCGGAACCTGTACCAGCTGCCAAGCCAGCTCACAGGTTCGCGCACAACAGCCAGTGTCTCGACGGGATTGCCCTGACCGACCTTCTCGAACATCGGGCGAAAGAAGCGGTTATACCGGTAAAGTGGCGCATGTTTCAGATCAGGCGGGTCCAGCACAGCGATCGACGCGTGGGGGGCCAGCGCCTCTTCCCAGGCGGTCGTCCCGGTCTTGGGGACCGACAGAAAGACCAGACCTTGCTTCCAGAAAACCAGCATCGCGCACCTTTCCCCGTCAAAGACCAACACTGCCTGCACCCATAAACTACTCCTTAACCTGTTTGGGCAAGAGTGGAACCACAAAGAATCTACTTGATATGTTCTTGTTTTGATCTCATAACGGCACACAAGAACAAGACAGGAACACAGGCAAACGTTGCCGCCCGCGACAGGGTGTGGAATAAGGGGTCAGAACAATGGCAATGGCAGATCTTCTTTCAATGGACAGCAAGAAAAACGCGGACAAGCAGAAGGCGCTCGACAGCGCGCTGGCACAGATCGAGCGGCAGTTCGGCAAGGGCTCCATCATGAAGCTCGGCGGTGAACATGTCATGCGCGACATCGAGGCGACGTCGACCGGCTCTCTCGGTCTGGACATCGCGCTGGGAATCGGTGGCCTGCCCAAGGGCCGCATCATCGAGATCTACGGCCCCGAAAGCTCGGGCAAGACCACGCTGACGCTGCATTGCGTGGCCGAAGAACAGAAGAAAGGCGGCATCTGCGCCTTTGTCGACGCAGAACATGCGCTTGACCCGCAATACGCCAAGAAGCTTGGCGTGAACCTGGAAGAGTTGCTGATCAGCCAGCCCGATACGGGCGAGCAGGCGCTGGAGATCGTCGACACGCTGGTGCGTTCGGGCGCGGTCAGCATGGTTGTCGTCGACAGCGTTGCGGCCCTGACCCCGAAAAGCGAGCTTGAGGGCGACATGGGCGACAGCAATGTCGGCGTGCAGGCCCGCCTGATGAGCCAGGCGATGCGCAAACTGACCGGGTCGATAAGCCGGTCCAATTGCATGGTCATCTTCATTAACCAGATCCGCATGAAGATCGGCGTGATGTTCGGCAGCCCGGAAACCACCACGGGCGGCAATGCGTTGAAATTCTACAGCTCCGTCCGTCTGGATATCCGCCGTATCGGTGCGATCAAGGACCGGGAAGAGGTTGTCGGGAACGCAACCCGCGTGAAAGTGGTGAAGAACAAGGTGGCCCCGCCCTTCAAGCAGGTCGAGTTCGACATCATGTATGGCGAAGGGATTTCCAAAACCGGCGAATTGCTGGATCTGGGGGTCAAGGCCGGTGTGGTCGAGAAATCCGGTGCCTGGTTCAGCTATGGCGACGAACGCATGGGGCAGGGACGCGAAAACTCCAAGCAGTATCTCAAGGACAACCCCAAGGTCGCGCTGGAGATCGAGGACAAGATCCGCGCCTCGCACGGGCTTGATTTCAACATGGGGGCCGAAACCTCTGACGAGGCGGATGTGGTGGAGTAACCGCAACTGCCCCGCCGATCCTGTGACAAGGCCCGCCCCTTATGGCGGGCCTTTTGCATTTGAAACCGCCGTAGCGGCAAGCGCCTGTGGACAGCCGCGCCTGTGCCCGTTACATCAGCGCAAACCCCCGTGACTTTTCCGGAAAGCCCGCCAATGCCCACGTTGAACGATATCCGATCGACCTTCCTGACCTATTTCGCCAAACAGGGGCACGAGGTCGTGCCCTCAAGCCCCTTGGTGCCACGCAACGATCCCACGTTGATGTTCGCCAATTCGGGCATGGTGCAGTTCAAGAACCTGTTCACCGGGGTCGAGCATCGCGATTACAAGCGCGCCACGACGGCACAGAAATGCGTGCGCGCGGGTGGCAAGCATAACGATCTGGACAATGTCGGCTATACCGCGCGGCATCATACTTTCTTTGAAATGCTGGGCAATTTCAGCTTTGGCGATTATTTCAAGACCGAGGCGATCCCTTTCGCATGGGAGCTTCTGACCAAGGAGTTCGACATCCCGAAGGACCGTCTTCTGGTCACGGTCTACCATACCGATGACGAGGCCGCGAATATCTGGAAGAAGGTCGCCGGTCTGTCTGACGATCGGATCATCCGCATCCCGACCAATGACAACTTCTGGATGATGGGGCCGACCGGGCCTTGCGGCCCTTGCACCGAGATCTTCTTTGACCACGGGGATCACATCTGGGGCGGCCCTCCGGGCAGCCCCGAAGAAGATGGCGACCGCTTCGTCGAGATCTGGAACCTTGTCTTCATGCAGTATGAGCAGTTCGAGGATGGCTCCCGTCGCGAGCTGGCAGCGCAATCCATCGACACCGGCATGGGGATCGAGCGGGTGGCCGCGCTGTTGCAGGGCACGAATGACAATTACGCAACGGATCTGATCCGGAGCCTGATCGAGGCCAGCGCCAATGTCACCTCGACCGATCCGGATGGGCCGGGCAAGACCCACCACCGTGTGATCGCGGATCACCTGCGCTCGACCTCGTTCCTGATTGCGGATGGGGTGATGCCGTCGAATGACGGGCGCGGGTATGTGCTGCGCCGGATCATGCGCCGGGCGATGCGCCACGCGCATCTTCTGGGGGCGAAGGACCCGGTGATGCATCAACTGGTGCCCGCGCTGGTGCGCCAGATGGGCGCGGCCTATCCCGAATTGTCCCGCGCACAGGCCCTGATCGAGGAGACGTTGCGGCTGGAGGAGACGCGCTTCAAGCAGACGCTGGAACGCGGGTTGCGCCTTCTGGATGATGAACTGGCCGGTCTGCCCGAGGATGCGGCGCTGCCGGGCGCGGCGGCGTTCAAGCTTTATGACACATTCGGTTTCCCGCTGGACCTGACGCAGGATGCACTGCGTGAAAAGGGGCGCAGCGTCGATACGGCAGGGTTCGACGCCGCCATGGCCGAGCAGAAGGCCAAGGCCCGCGCGGCCTGGTCGGGCAGCGGCGAGGCTGCGGATGCGACGATCTGGTTCGATGTCGCCGAGGCGCATGGGGCCACGGATTTTCTGGGCTATGACACGGAGATCGCCGAGGGCCAGGTGCTGGCTCTGGTCCGCGACGGGGCCGAGGTCAAATCCGCCAAGGCGGGTGAGGCGGTCCAGATCGTGATGAACCAGACGCCGTTCTACGCCGAAAGCGGCGGGCAGGTCGGGGATACCGGCTATCTGCGGGGGCCGGACATGCTGGTGCGGATCACGGATACGCGCAAATCCGCAGGCGTGTTCATCCATTTCGGCGAAGTGGTCGAGGGCGAGATCGCCAAGGGCAGCCATGGTGCGCTGGAAGTGGATCACGCGCGGCGCAGCGCCATCCGCGCGCATCATTCGGCCACCCATCTGCTGCATGAGGCGCTGCGCGAGACGCTGGGCGATCACGTGGCACAGCGCGGGTCGCTGAATGCACCGGATCGGTTGCGCTTTGATTTCAGCCATTCCAAGGCCTTGACGGCGGATGAACTGGCCCATGTCAGTGCGCAGGTGAACGCTTTCATCCGGCAGAACAGTCCGGTGGAGACGCGGATCATGACGCCGGACGATGCCCGGGCCATCGGGGCGCAAGCGCTGTTTGGCGAGAAATACGGCGATGAGGTGCGGGTCGTGTCGATGGGGCGCGCCGATACGGGCAAGGGGCATGATGGCAAGGTCTGGTCGATCGAACTGTGCGGTGGCACGCATGTGGCGCGCACGGGCGATATCGGTGCCTGCGTGATCCTGGGCGACAGCGCGTCAAGCGCCGGGGTGCGCCGGATCGAGGCTTTGACGGGCGCAGCCGCGATGGAGCATATCCGTCTTGAAGCGCAGCGCCTGGCGCAGGTGAGCGAGGCGCTGAAGGCGCAACCCGCCGATCTGGCGGATCGTCTGCGCGCGTTGCTGGACGAGAGGCGGAACCTCTCGAACGAGGTAGCGCAACTGCGCCGCGAATTGGCGATGGCAGGCGGCGCAGGGCAGGGGCAGGCGGCAGCGGCCAAGGAGATCAACGGCGTCGCCTTCATGGCGCAGGTGATGTCGGGCGTATCGGGCAAGGATCTGCCCTCGCTGATTGACGAGCACAAGCAGCGGCTTGGGTCGGGTGCCGTGTTGCTGATCGCGGATGCGGATGGCAAGGCCGCCGTGGCCGCAGGTGTGACGCCAGATCTGACCGGCCGGATCTCTGCGGTCGAGATGGTGCGCGCAGCGGTGGCGGAACTGGGCGGCAAGGGGGGCGGTGGTCGCCCCGATATGGCGCAGGGCGGCGGCACAGATGCGGCCAAGGCACCCGCCGCCATCGCAGCGGTCGAGAAATTGCTGAGCGCCTGAGGGAGGACGGAGCATGACAGCCTATATCATCGCGCGGATCGAAGTGACCGACCTGGAGGATTACAAGACCTATGCCAGCCAGACCGTCGCTTTGGCCGAGAAGGCGGGCGGCAACTTTCTGGTGAAGGGTGGCCCCATGACCCAGGTCGAAGGCTCTGGCCCGGATCGGCATGTGGTGATCAGCTTTCCGACGCGGGAACAGGCGCTGGCGTGGTATCACTCGCCCGAATATCAGGCGATCTTGCCCATCGCCCTGCGCAGCAGCACACGCGATCTGGTGATCGTGGACGGCATTTGAGAAAGGAAAATATCCGATGAGCGCTCTGTGGATTGCCCATGTCACCGTGACCGACGCAGAGGCCTATGGCCGTTATGCCGCTTTGGCCGGGCCAGCCATCGCCAAGCACGGTGGCGTCTTCATCGCCCGTGGCGGCCGGTTCGTGCAGCTTGAAGGGAAAGAACGCCCGCGCAATGTGGTGGCGCGCTTCCCGTCGCTGGAGGCAGCCGAGGCTTGCTATCACTCGCCCGAGTATCAGGACGCGCTGGCCCATGCGCGCGGCGCATCCGAACGCGACCTGGTGATCGTTGAGATCACCGAATAACGCGCGACAGACTGGATCGCGCGCCACCATGGCCTAGGTCTCGGCAGGAACCCTAACCGAGAGCTTGGCTGATGTTTTTGCGTCTGTTGGTCTGTCTTGTCTGTCTGCTGCCGGCATCTCTGCTGGCCGATGATTGGGATGCCCTCAAGCAACCGGGGGCCATCGCCCTGATGCGGCACGCGCTGGCACCGGGCGGGGGCGATCCGGAGGGCTTCACGCTTGGCGATTGCGCTACGCAACGCAATCTTGATGCGCGCGGCCGGGATCAGGCCCGCCGCATCGGTGCGGCGCTGCGAAAGCAGGGCATCCGTTTCGATCTTGTCTGGTCGAGTGCATGGTGCCGCGCCGAGGAGACGGCCCGTCTGATGGAGCAGGGCCGTCTGGAGATCCGCCCATCGCTCAATTCATTCTTCGCGGGACGTGGCGACCGTTTGACACAGACGGCAGAGACACTGAACGCCTTGTCCGCCTTGCCGGACGATAGCCGCGCGCTTCTGGTGACGCATCAGGTCAACATCACGGCCCTGACGGGAGTCATGCCCCAATCCGGAGAGATCATCGTGGCGCGGATGCGAAATGACGGAACGCTGGAGGTGACAGGGCGCGTGAATATCGCGCCCTGACCATTTGATATCAGGCGGTTTTCGCGTGACGCTTGCGCTCGTGCGGGTCCAGATAGCGCTTGCGCAGGCGGATCGCGTTCGGCGTCACTTCGACCAGTTCGTCATCGTCGATATAGGCGATGGCCTGCTCCAGCGTCATGGTGATCGGGGTGGTCAGGCGCACAGCCTCGTCCGTGCCCGAAGCCCGCACGTTGGTCAGCTTCTTGCCCTTGAGCGGGTTCACATCCAGATCGTTGTCGCGGCTGTGTTCGCCGATGATCATGCCCTGATAGACATCAGCCTGCGCACCGATGAACATGCGGCCCCGCTCTTCGAGGTTCCACAGCGCATAGGCGACCGAGGTGCCGTTTTCCATCGAGATCAGAACGCCTGCGCGACGGCCCGGAATCGGGCCCTTGTGCGGGGCCCAGGTGTGGAACACGCGGTTCAGAACGCCGGTGCCGCGCGTGTCGGTCAGGAACTCGCCGTGATAGCCGATCAGACCACGCGAGGGGACATGGGCGATGATGCGGGTCTTGCCGACGCCTGCGGGCTTCATCTCGACTAGTTCGCCGCGACGGGGACCGGTGACCTTTTCGATCACGGCACCCGAATATTCGTCATCCACGTCGATGGTGACTTCCTCGATCGGTTCCAGCCGCTCGCCATCGGGGCCTTCACGGAACAGAACCTGCGGGCGCGAGATGCTCAGCTCGAATCCCTCGCGGCGCATGTTTTCGATCAGCACGCCCATCTGGAGTTCGCCGCGACCGGCCACTTCAAAAGCTTCGCCGCCCGGTGTGTCGGTGACCTTGATGGCGACGTTGGATTCGGCTTCCTTCATCAGTCGCTCGCGGATGACGCGGGACTGCACTTTCTTGCCGTCGCGGCCCGCCAAGGGGCTGTCGTTGATGCCGAAGGTCACGGTGATCGTGGGCGGGTCGATCGGCTGGGCGGGCAGGGGCACATCCACCGCCAGCGCGCAGATCGTGTCCGCCACGGTCGCCTTGGTCATGCCCGCAAGGCTGACGATGTCACCGGCCACGGCCTCGTCAATGTCCTGCTGGCTGAGGCCGCGGAAGGCCTGCACGCGGGTCACGCGGAATTGTTCGATCTTCTGGCCGATGCGCGAGAGCGCCTGCACGGTGGCACCGACCTTGAGGCGGCCCGATTCGACGCGGCCCGTCAGAAGGCGGCCCACGAAAGGGTCAGAGCCCAGCGTGGTGGCCAGCATGCGGAAGGGTTCGTCCGCATGCTTTTGCTGCTTGGGCGCAGGCACATGGCGCACGATCAGGTTGAACAGTGCGGACAGGTCCTTGCGCGGCCCGTTCAGATCGGCATCGGCCCAGCCGGAACGGCCCGAGGCGTAGAGATGGGGGAAATCCAGCTGGTCGTCATTGGCGCCAAGGTTGGCGAAAAGGTCGAAACATTCGTCCAGCGCGCGGTCAGGTTCGGCGTCCGGCTTGTCCACCTTGTTCAGCACCACAATGGGGCGCAGGCCCAGCGCAAGTGCCTTGGCCGTCACGAATTTCGTCTGAGGCATCGGGCCTTCGGCCGCATCGACCAGAAGGCAGACACCATCGACCATCGACAGGATCCGCTCCACCTCGCCGCCGAAATCGGCGTGGCCGGGGGTGTCCACGATATTGATGCGCGTGCCTTTCCATTCGACCGAAGTGTTCTTGGCCAGAATGGTGATGCCACGCTCGCGTTCCAGATCGTTGCTGTCCATGGCGCGTTCGGTTGTCGCCTGGTTCTCACGGTAGGTGCCGGATTGCTTGAGCAGCTCATCCACCAGCGTCGTCTTGCCGTGGTCCACATGCGCGATGATGGCGATATTTCGCAGGTCCATTGTCTGTCCTTAAGGGGATGTTTGGCCGGGGCCTACATCGCATTTGCCAAAAAGGCCAGATGGAAAGGGTAACAGCGTCCCGACCTGTGGCATTTTTCTGCACTGCGGCGCGACGCAACAGCCCTTAGCGCATGTCCCGGCTGTGCAGGATCATGAACTCGCCCAGGTTCTCGCGACTGACATAGCCCAGCGCCCGCCCATCTGCGGTGCAGACAGCAACCGCGGCTGCATTGTGCTGATGCATGAGATCAAGCAGTTCCGTCAACGGCGCCGTTATCGCGATGCAGGGCAGCGGGTCCAGCGTGACGGCGCTCAGACTGGTCATCTGCCCCGCCGGATCGTTCAGCGCGGCGAAGATGTGGTTGCGCGTCAGAAGGCCGGTGGGCCGCCCGGCCGCGTCCAGCACGGGAAACTCGGCCTGCGTGGTGCGGATCAACGCCTGTCCGGCGGCATGCAGCGTATCTTCGGGGTGCAGGGCCTCATAGGTGGTGATCATCGCGTCGCGGGCGGCAAAGCGTTTGGACAGGCTGCGCATGGAGACGTCCTGCGCCTCGGCCCCGGCGGCGATGAAGATGAACACACCGATCAGGATCAGCACGGGATTGCCCGACATCAGGCCCAGAAAACCCATGCCGAAGGCCAGAACCCGCCCGGCGCCTGCGGCGATTTCGGTGGCCCGGACGCGACCCATCCGGGTTGCCAGCGCCGCACGCAGCACCCGGCCACCATCCATGGGAAAGGCGGGCAGCAGGTTGAACACCGCCAGAAACAAGTTCACACCGGCCAGCCGCGCCAGAAAGCCCTCGAGCGTGCCACCTGAGGACACCATATCGTCAAGCGGCAGGCTGCGCCCGCCCAAGGCCAGCATCAGAACGGCCCAGATCACGACATTGACCGCCGGACCGGCCAGCGCAACCGCGATTTCCTGAGACGGCTTTTCCGGCATGCGTTCCAGACGGGCCAATCCGCCGATCGGCAGCAGCGTGATATCCGGCGTGCGGATCCCGTAGCGTCGGGCCGTCAGGGCGTGCCCATATTCATGGGCCACGACACAGGCAAAGAGAGCGAGGATGAAGAGGACATTCTCGACGGCGGCTGCGGGGCCGCCTTGGGCGTAGCCGGCCCAGCCGATCCAGATCAGGATCAGGAAAAACGTGGCGTGAACCCGCAACTCGGAACCGAACAGACGCGCGATGGGGAAAGACCAGGCCAAGCGTCGCACCTCTCGTCAGACAGTGAAAGGGCCCGTTGTTGCGGGCCCTGCGTCCCGATCAGAACGGGATTTCGTCGTCGATATCACGCGAGGGGGCACGACCGCCGCCACCGCCGCCGCCGCCGCCCTGCGATGGGCCGCTGTCATAGCCGCCGCCGTAATCGCCGCCGTAATCGCCACCCGAGGGACCACCATAGGACCCGCCGCCACCAGCGCCGCCGCCGCCGCCGCTACCCGATGGGCTGTCCAGCATCGTCAGGTTGCCATCAAAGCCCTGCAACACGACTTCGGTCGTGTAGCGATCAGCGCCGCTCTGGTCCTGCCATTTGCGGGTTTGCAGCTTGCCCTCGATATAGACTTTTGAGCCTTTTTTCAGATAGCGCTCGGCCACGCCGGCCAATGCCTCGTTGAAAATGGCGACGCTGTGCCATTCGGTGCGCTCCTTGCGTTCACCGGATTGCTTGTCTTTCCACGTCTCGGACGTGGCAATCCGCAGATTGCAGACCTTGCCGCCGTTCTGGAAGGTGCGCACCTCGGGGTCGCGCCCCAGATTGCCGACCAGAATTACCTTGTTCACCGATCCGGCCATGCCAATCTCCCGTCGAATCTCTGTTGTGCCAGTGTTCTTGTGGAACACGTCCCCTCTTGTGATGCAACTTGGTTAACACGGACCTAAGGCCCGACAGAAACGAAAAACCGCCCAGCAGGCCACAGCGCGGCAGCGGTGGCGGCGACAAAGACTGGAATATCCGGCCCAAGCGGATATAGTCGCAGTCTGAAACCTTCGGGACGGTGACGACATGATCAGGATTTTGACGGGCGTGGTCGTGCTGGCCATTGCAACGGCAGGTAGCGCGCAGGCGGAGATTCTGTCCAGTCAGTCACGGGTCAAGCTGTTCTCGTCCCAGACGCGGGTTCTGGATACACGTGCCAGCCAGCAATACAACGCCTCGGTCCGTCTGCAGCCCCCTTCGGTCAACACCCCGACGAAATGGGGCTCGGGTGAGGGTGCCACCTTCACCGGACGCTATAATGGTCCCTATCTGGCGATGGCGCGGGACGCGGCGCGGCGGCATGGTGTGCCGGAAGACCTGTTTCTGAAGCTCGTGCAGCAGGAGTCTGGCTTCAACCCCAAGGCCGTGTCCAGCAAGGGGGCACTGGGTCTGGCGCAGCTGATGCCCGACACCGCGCGGATCCTGCGGGTCGATCCGCTGGACCCCTATCAGAATCTGGACGGGGGCGCGCGCTACCTCATGCAGCAGTATCGCGCGTTCGGGAACTGGCGGTTGGCCCTCGCCGCCTATAACGCAGGACCCGGTGCCGTGCAGAAACATGGGGGCGTGCCGCCGTTCCGCGAGACGCAGAACTACGTCAAGGTCATCTTCGGCGGCTAACTGCGCACCGATGCCCGCCCGTCCGGGCCGCTGTAGTGGCGTTCGACCTTGGCCACGCGCAGCCTGTAATGCGTATACCAACGATCCTGACCCAGTTGCTGCGCGACCAGATGCTGCGCATCGGCCTTCCACGCAAGGATCGACGCCTCATCCTGCCAATAGCTGACGGTGATGCCGAAGCCGTCTTCGTTGCGGGTGCTCTCCATGCCCAGACAGCCCGGACTGGCCAAGGCCATCTCGCTCATCCGCGCGGCCATGGCCGCGTATCCGCGATCCCCATCCGCGCGCTGTGCCGTGAAGATCACCGCATAATAGGGCGGTTGGGGCAGGGGGGCAAAATCCGGGGTCATGTCATTCGGCGGCAATCTGGATCACCGGTTCCATCGTGGCAAGTTCCGCATCCGACAGGTGGCATTTGATCTGATGCCCCTCGGCCAGATGGCGCACGGGCGGCACTTCACGCTCGCACAATCCCCCCGGCACCTTGGACTTCCACCCGCAGCGGGTCTGGAACGGGCAGCCGGGCGGCGGGTTCATGGCCGAGGGAATATCCCCCTCCAGCACGATATGTTTCTTCTGCACGCGCGTATCGGCGATGGGCACGGCGGACAAAAGCGCCTCGGTATAGGGGTGATAGGGCGGGCTGAAGACCTGATCGGTGCTGCCCAGTTCCACCACATGGCCCAGATACATCACCATCACGCGGTCGCTGAGGTAGCGCACGATGGACAGGTCATGGCTGATGAAGAGAAGCGTCGTCTTGTGCTGACGCTGGATTTCCATCAAGAGGTCGGTCACGGCAGCCTGCACCGACACGTCCAGCGCCGAGACCGGCTCATCCGCCACCACGATCCGCGCGTCCCCGGCAAAGGCGCGGGCGATCCCGACGCGCTGTTTCTGCCCGCCCGACAACTGGCGCGGCATCCGGTCGGCAAAGGCACGGGGCAGCTTCACCAGATCCAGCAGTTCCAGCATGCGGTCCCGCCGTTCCGCCTCGGAGGATCCCACGCCGAAGATCTCCAGCGCGCGGATGATCTGTCGCCCCACGGTCATCGAGGGGTTGAGCGTGTCGAACGGGTTCTGGAAGACCATCTGCACATCCGCCACTGTCTTGGTGTCGCGGTTCTGGATCGGGACATCGCCGATACTGCGATTGTCCAGAAGGATCTGCCCATCCGTCGCAGTCTCAAGCCCCATCAGCACCTTGGCGAAGGTGGACTTGCCACAGCCGGATTCGCCCACAATGGCCAAAGTCTCGCTTTCGCGGGCCTCGAATGACAGGGTCTCGTTGGCCTTGACCACTTTCATCTCGCCACCGCCGAACAGTTTGCTGGCGGACACCTGATAGTATTTCTTCAGGTTCTCCATCTTGAGAACGACCTTGCCGATCTCGCCCTTCTGCTTGACCTCGGCTTTCGCGGGCGGGGCCGCCCAGTCGATCTCGTCGAACCGCAGGCAGCGCGTCTCATGCGTGGCCGCCGCATCGACGGGAGCCATCGAGATATAGCCCTGATCGCAGCGCCCGGCCTCGAAGTAATTGCAGCGCGGCCCGAAATTGCAGCCCTCGGGGCGTTCATGCGGCAGGGGGAAGTTGCCCGGAATGGCGATCAGGGGGCTTGCGTTCTTGTCCGCGCCCGGCAGCGGAATCGACCGGAACAGCGCCTGCGTATAGGGGTGGCGCATCTTGTCGAAAACGTCGGTGATGCTGCCGCGTTCCACCGCCTCGCCGGAATACATCACGCAGATCCGGTCACAGGTTTCCAGCACCAGCCCAAGGTTATGGCTGATGAACAGCATCGAGGTGCCGTATTTCTTGCCCAGATCCTTGACCAGTTCGACAATCGCCGCCTCGACCGTCACATCCAGCGCGGTGGTCGGCTCGTCGAGGATCAGAAGCGCGGGCTTGGACATCAGCGCCATGGCGATGACGATCCGCTGCTGCTGCCCGCCCGACAGCTGATGCGGATAGGCCCGCATGATCCGCGCGGGGTCAGGCAGTTTCACATCGCGGATCACCTGCAGGGCACGCGCCTCGGCCTCGGATTCCGAGATCTTCTCGTGGATCATCGGCACTTCCATCAACTGCTTGCCGATGCGCATGGCGGGATTCAGGCTGGCCATCGGCTCCTGATAGATCATCGCGATCTCATTGCCGCGGATGTCGCGCAGCTCTTCCGCCGACATCTTCCCCAGATCGCGGCCCTTGAACTTGATCGACCCGCCGACGATGCGCCCGTTAACACCCAGATCCTGCATCACGCCCAGCGCCACGGTGGATTTGCCGCAGCCGCTTTCACCCACCAGACCCACGGCCTCGCCGGGTTGCACGGTGACGGAAAAATCCATCACCGCCGGGATTTCGCGCAGCCGTGTGAAAAAGGAAATCGACAGCTTGTCGATCTCGAGGATCGGCCCGTCATGATCCCATTTCGCCATCGCTCAACTCCCGTTGCGTCGTTTCATCTTGCCGTAAATACTCCGGGGTGCGGGGCGGCGCCCCGCTCCACCTGTTCTCAATCGCGCAGGCTTTCCTCGCGCAGGCCGTCCGCCAGCAGGTTCAGCCCCAGCACAAGGCTGAGCAGCGCCATCGCAGGCGGCAGGGCCGGATGCAGATAGATCGACAGAAGCTTGCGCCCCTCGTTGATGGTCGACCCCCAATCCGGGCTTTCGGGGCTGAGGCCCAGACCGAAGAAGCCTAGCGTCCCCAGAAGGATCGAGGTATAGCCGATACGCAGGCAGAAATCGACGATCAGCGGCCCGCGCGCATTGGGCAGGATCTCCCACAGCATGATATACCACGGCCCCTCGCCACGGGTCTGGGCCGCCGCCACATAGTCGCGGGTTTTGATGTCCATCGCCAAGCCCCGCACGATGCGGAACACGGTGGGCGAGTTGACGAAGACCACCGCCACAAAGACCACCAGCAGGTTCGGCGGAAAGCTGATCAGCCCCAGGGGGTCGGCATCCCATGCGATGCCCAGATAGACCCAGAACCCGATGGCCAGGGTCAAGGCGACATAGATGTTGCGCTTGGACGGCTGCGTGAAGAAGCGGGAGTTGAACAGGATCGTCAGGAAGATGATCGGGAACAGGAACAGCACCCCCGCCATGTAGACGGGAATGCCCGTCAGCACGATCTCTGGCGTCACAAGCAGATAGAACAGCAGGATCACCGGGAAGGCGAGGATCAGGTTCGCCAGAAAGGACAGGAACGTGTCCAGACGCCCGCCGTAATAGCCCGCAGGCAGGCCCAGCGTAATGCCCACCATGAAGGCGAAGAGCGTGGCGAAGGGGGCGATCTTCATCACCTCCCAGGCACCGACGATCATCCGGCTGAACACGTCGCGTGCCAGATTGTCGCCGCCCATCAGGTAATAGGGGTATAGCCCCAGCGCCTCGGCATCCGGGACCGGAATCCCCGGTTCCTTGTTCTTCAAACCCGAGATCTGCGTCAGCACGTCATGCGTCACGATCCAGCCGAAACCACCGCCGAAAATGCCGGTGAAGACCCAGAACATCACCAGAGCAAAACCGAACATGCCGATCACGCTGTCGAACAGCTTGCCGTAAAGCCCCAGCCTGCGTTTGAAGGTGACCGAGACGGCAAAGGTCAGCCCCAGTGCGATCCAGACAGGGATGAACTGGATCAGGATGCGGGTGATGATCTCGCCCCAGCCGAGAGGGTCCATGTGCCTGTCCTTTAACTGATATTGATACGCGGGTTCAGATAGACATAGCCGATATCCGAGATCAGCTGCGTCACCAGAACCACGATCACGGAAACGACCGAAACGCCCAGCAGCAATTCGATGTCATTGTTGCCGGCCGCCTGCACCAGCACCCAGCCGAAACCTTTGTAGTTGAACAGCGTCTCGACGATCACGACGCCGTTCAGCAGCCAGGGAAATTGCAGCATGATCACGGTGAAGGGCGCGATCAGCGCGTTGCGCAGCGCGTGGCGGATCACGATGTCGCTGAACTTCACGCCCTTGAGGCGGGCGGTGCGGATATATTGTGCGGTCATCACCTCGGCCATCGAGGCGCGGGTCATCCGCGCGATATAGCCCATGCCATAGAGCGCGATGGTCAGCACCGGCAGGAAGAAGTTGTTGAAACTCGCATCCTCCATCGCGCCCGTGGCCGTGCCGTTGAACCATTTCAGGCCCACCGCTGACGAGGCAAAAACCGCGATCAGGATCACGCCCGAGACATATTCCGGCGTGGCGGTGGTGGTGATCGCGAAGGTCGAGAGGGTCCGGTCGGTCCGTGACCCTTCCCGCATCCCCGCCAGAACGCCCAGCAGCAGCGCCGAGGGCACCATCAGCACCATCACCCAGAACATCAGCTTGGCAGTCAGACCCAGCCGGGTGGCGATGATCTCGCCCACCTCTGTCTTGAAGACGGTGGAAGTGCCCCAATAGCCCTGCAGGATGCCGCAGAAGGTGGGCGCTTCGGCCAATGCCTCGGCGGTCACCGTTCCGGTCACGCAGCGCCCGCGCATTCCGCCGGACACCTCGACCGTCCAGCCCGGCAAGACGCCCAGCCATTGCCCGTATTTCACCGGCATCGGTTGCAGATAGCCATTCTGGCCCAGATAGCTGGTCACCTCGGCATCGCTCATGCGGAAGTTGCCCTGGGTCTTGGCCAGCTTTTCAAGGTTCGGATAAAGGTTCGTCATAAAAAAGACGATGAAAGTCAGGAAGATCGCCGTGAGGATCATCACCCCCAGCCGGCGCAAGATGAACAGGCCCATGCAGTGCCCCCTGTCGGTCAGGCTGTGGCAGGTCTTGGTGACCTGTCCTTATCGTTCGTCAAAACAGCACGAACACGGCGCGTCGCCGGTCCGCGAGAGAGGCCGCGCCCTGTGACAGGCGCGGCCCTCCGATCCGTGGATCAGGCCGAAAGGCCCCATTTGTAGTGATGATGCTCGAAGGCGATGTGCATGTCGGTGCCCACCAGACCTTCGCGCATGTGGCGATAGAGCGAGCGCCAATAGGGCTGGATCGTCACACCTTCCTCCTGCACGAGGGCCTGCATCTTGGCGCTGACCTCCCGGCGCTTGTCGGCGTCGGCAATGGCCAGTGCTTCTTCCAGCAGGGCATCGAATTCGGGGTTGGACCAGCCGAATTCGTTCCACGCTTCGCCCGAGCGATAGGCGACCGCGTAGATCTGCACGCCCAGCGGACGATGGTTCCAGTTGGTCGCGCTGAACGGATATTTGGTCCAGTCGTTCCAGAAGGTCGATCCGGGCAGGATCGTCCGCTTCACGTTGAACCCGGCGTCGCGCAGCTGCGCCCCTACCGCGTCGCAGGTGTTGCGCATCCAGTCGTCATCCAGCGAGATGATCTCATGCTCGAAATCCGCCATGTCGGTTTCGTCCAGCAGCGCCTTGGCGGCGGCGGGGTCGTGCTTCATGGGGGGCAGTTCGGCATATTCGGGATGAACGGGTGCGACATGGTGGTTTTCGGCGACAACGCCAAGGTTGCCATAGCCCAGCTCCAGACAGACCGCGTTGTTCACCGCCATGTTGATGGCCTGGCGCACGCGCTTGTCGGCATAGGGTTTCACGCCGTTCACCTCGGCCAGCTGGTTGGGCCGGATCACCACGGTGGCGCCGGTCACGACCTCGGACTTCACAAGGCCCAGACCGTCCATGATCTCGATGAACTCGCCCACGGATTCGTGCAGCATGTCCACCTCACCGGATTCGATCGCGGCCAGCCATGCGGCGCTGTCTGTGCCCAGGTCGATATATTCGATCCGGTCCACATAGGGCCCGCCATAGACATCGGTGCCCCACCAGCTGTGGTCGGCATTGCGCACCAGGACAGCTTTGACGCCCACTTCCAGTTCTTCGATGATGAAGGGGCCGGTGCCCACATTCTGCAACTGATCGGGGTTGTAGGAACTGTGCACGATTGCGGCCGGATAGTCCGAGAAGTTGGCGATCACGGCGATATCAGGGGTGGAGAGGTTCAGCTTGACCGTCATGTCATCGACAACCTCGATCGCGCCGTCGCGCGCCTTGCCGGTGGCGTCGTCGATCAGACCGCCGACGCGCGCCGCCATCGAGTTGCCTTCGACATCACGCTCGCACCAGCGTGCGATGTTGCGCGCCACGTCTTCGGCGGTGAAGGCGTCACCGTTGTTCCAGGTCACGCCGGGACGGACCTTGAGCGTATATTCGGTCGCGTTGTCGTTGGTTTCCCAGCTATCCAGCAACATGCCGCGGAAGCTGCCGTCACTGTTGTATTCCACCAGATATTCCAGCGTGCCACGTGTCACGTTGGCGATTTCCGACCAGTCGGCGGTGCGGGTGTCCTTGAGGGCTCGCAGGCTCATCTGGCACTTGATCGTGCCGCCCTGCGCGGGGGTCGCCTGTGCCTTTGCCGGCATGTTCAGCCCACCCAGCGCATAGGCCGTGGCGGCGGCCACGCCAAGGCTGGTGGTGCGGGCCAGGAATTCCCGGCGGCTGAGCTTGCCCGCCTTGAACTCTTCGGCATACATCAAGGCGGCCTTGTGGACGGGCTTGCCTTTGAAGGTCGTATGTTTCATCTCGAACTCCCTGTCACGAGTTTGTGCTTCTTGAAGGTTGATCGGTCGCTGCCTGCAGGCCTGCGACACTGTCGCAGCGCACCGGCCCCTTACGCCCCTCATCCTTGCGGGCATTCGGCACCAGATTGACCATCGCGTCAACGCACGCATTCGTCATTCTGTGAGCGGAAAGCGACATCGCCCTCTAACAGAAACGACATCGATGTCGCTGGCAAGCCTTAAACGGGATGCTCACGTGGATTTCAGGATTCCTGGCTGCGCAGCGCCGCGGGCTGGACCGTCCGGGCTGGCGTGCCCTCGCGCTGCGCGCTGCGGCGCAACATGCTGGGGGATTGCCCTGTGTGGTGCTGCACGAAACGCGAGAAATAGGCCGGGCTCGAGAAATTGAGACTCTGGCCGATATCCTGTAGCGGACGGTTCGTCGTCTCGATCATGTCGCGCGCCGCATAAAGGCTGCGCTGGGTCAGGATATCCGCCGCCGTCAACCCCGACGCCTCGCGGCACGAGCGGGTCAGATGGGTAGGTGTGACGCCCAGTTCGGTCGCGTAGTCGCCCATCAGCTTGGGCGTGGCGTAGTCCCGAGCCACCATCGCGCAATAGGCCTGCACCAGACGATGCGCCGCCGGGATCCGGGGACCTTCATCGGCATGTTCCATCATCTGGCGGCGCAGCCAGACAGACAGGAGCATCGAATGGGCGCGCATCGCCTCGTCCGCATAGGGGCGTTGCGCGGTCTGTTCGCGCTGCATCACGTCAAGGATACCCGAGATCTCGGCCTGCGCCTGCACATCCCGGATCCGCAGATGCTGCGGTTCTTCCGGCAGGCCCAGATCACGCCCGTCCGGGCCACGGGCTGACAGATGCGCCGCCAGACCGAATCCCTGCTTGCCCAGATCCAGCGCCAGCAATGTGCCTGCGGGCACAAAGACCGCGTTATGGGTGCCGATGCCGCTGCGCAGCCCTTGCAGGATCATCCGGCCCTGACCGCGCGTGATCCAGAGCAGGATCGGATAATCAAGACTGTGCAGATGTTCCAGCCGCCAGGACGCGCCGCGCGCCATCTGGGCGATGCTGCCGATCCGGACACCGCCCGTCACCGGGGCAGAGCGGCCCGCGGAAAAAGTCGCATTCTGATCCATTCGTGCCGCGCTGGCCTGCATGGGGTCGTGCTCCGTGTCTTGGCTGGACAGGGGGAAAACCTGACCTGTGCCAGAACCCTATAGCAGAGGCTTTGTTGAAAAAAGACAAGTTTGCAAGGGTCAGGCGCTTTCTGGCCGATAGACCGGCCAGTCGCGCATCCGCGCCCTGAACCATGTGCGTTGCCGCTTGGCGAATTGCCGCGTGGCGATGGTCGCGGCCTCTTGCGCGGCGGCAAGTGTCATGCGTCCTTGCAGATGGGCGATCAGTTCGGGCGCACCGATGGCCTTGGATGACAGATGATCCGGGTTCCAGCTGGTCAGATTGGCGCGTGCCTCCTCCAGCGCGCCCTCGGCCAGCATCGCGGCGAAACGGCCCGCGATTCGGGCGTTGAGCCAGTCTTTCGGTGCATCCACAAGGATCGGGACGGTATCGGACAGCGGCAAAAGGGGGGGCGGCGTCGCGTCCTGCCACTCTGCCAGACCGCGGCCCGTGCCATGCCACACCTCCCATGCGCGCTGGACACGCATCGGGTTCTGCCGGTCGATCCGCGCCAGCGTCGCCTCATCAAGATCCGCCAGAAGCGCCCCGATCCCGCCCGCGCGCAGCCGTGCCGTGGCCTCGGGGCGCACATGGTCGGGCAGGGTGGGGATCTCGGCCAGTCCTTCGGTTAATGCGGTGAAATAGAGGCCGGTGCCCCCGACGATGATGGGACGCGGCCCCGAGCGCAGCACAGGCGCCACCTCGCGCAGCCAGTGGCCCACGGAATAGGGCGCATCGCCCGCCACATGCCCATAAAGCAGATGCGGCACTCGCGCCTCATCCTGCGCGGAGGGGCGCGCGGTCAGCACACGCCAATTGGCAAAGACCTGTATCGCATCGGCATTCACGATCACGCCGCCCTGCGCCTCGGCGATCCGCAGGGCCAGGGCGGATTTGCCGCTGGCGGTGGGGCCCGCGATCAGCACAGGACGGTTGGAGGGAAGCTGGGTCAGGTCGGGCATTCTCATGCCCCGCCTGATAGAGCAAACGGGACAAATCGCAAAGGTGGCGCTTCGCGGATTGAACCCGTCCGCGTTTTACGACATTTTGCGCCCGATCAGCCAACCCGGAACGGAGCCCCCATGCCCAACGACGACGACACGCATACCTCGCCGCAGGCGCAGACCAAGTTTCGCCGTGTGATGCTGAAGATTTCGGGCGAGGCGCTGATGGGCGACCAGGGCTTTGGCCTGCACCCGCCCACGGTTCAGCGCATCGCGCAGGAGGTCAAGTCGGTTCATGATCTGGGCGTCGAGATCTGCATGGTGATCGGCGGCGGCAACATCTTTCGCGGCCTTCAGGGCAGCGCGCAGGGGATGGAGCGCACGACGGCGGATTACATGGGGATGCTGGCCACGGTGATGAACGCGCTGGCGATGCAGTCGTCCCTTGAGGCGTTGAACATCCATACCCGCGTGATCAGCGCCATCCCGATGGATCAGGTCTGCGAGCCGTATATTCGCCGCCGTGCGGTGCGCCATCTTGAGAAAAAGCGCGTCGTGATCTTTGCGGCAGGCACGGGCAATCCCTATTTCACCACCGACACGGCCGCGACCCTGCGGGCCAATGAAATGGCCTGCGAGGCGATCTTCAAGGGCACCAAGGTGGACGGCGTCTATGACAAGGACCCCAAGAAACATGCCGATGCCAAACGCTATTCCCGCGTCACCTATGACGAGGTTCTGGCGCAGCATCTGGGCGTGATGGATGCCAGCGCCATCGCTTTGGCCCGCGACAACAACCTGCCGATCATCGTCTTCTCGTTGGACGAGCCGGGCGGGTTCAAGGGCATCCTGGCGGGCAAGGGCACCTATACAACCGTCCACGGTTGAGAGTAATGTGAGCAAAACCCGCCTATGCGGGAGACGGAATGAGGGAAGTGCAGCACGATGTCCGACGAAGATTTCGAGATTGATACCGATGACCTGGAGCGGCGGATGGAAGGGGCCATGGCGGCGTTGAAGACCGAATTCGCGTCATTGCGCACGGGCCGCGCCTCGGCCTCGATGCTGGAACCTGTGATGGTCGAAGCCTATGGCCAGCGGACCCCGATCAACCAGGTGGGCACGATCAACGTTCCCGAACCGCGCATGGTGACGGTGAACGTCTGGGACAAGTCGATGGTCGGTGCCGTGGAAAAAGCGATCCGCAACAGCGGGCTGGGCATCAATCCGCAATTGAACGGCACGATCATCATGCTGCCGATCCCCGAGTTGAACGAAGAGCGCCGCCGCGATCTGACCCGCGTCGCCGCCCAATATGCCGAACATGCCCGCGTCGCCGTGCGCAATGTCCGGCGCGACGGGATGGACCAGATCAAGAGGGCCAAGACCAAAGGCATGTCGGAAGATGACCAGAAGTTCTGGGAAACAAGCGTGCAGGAATTGACGGACAAGTACACCAAGATGGTGGACGCCGCCCTGGAAGGCAAACAGGCCGAGATCATGCAGGTCTGACGACCTGCCGTTTCGCCGAAAGGAAAGCCAGTCATGGCGCGCCAGATCTCTGACAGCCCAGCCGATGCCGATGGCGACCCCCAGCCGTGCGGCGCTGTGCGGTCTGGACCCTGCCACGTGGCCATCATCATGGACGGCAATGGCCGCTGGGCCACGATGCGGGGGCGCCCGCGCCTGTTCGGGCATCATGCCGGGGCCAAGCGCGTCCGCGAGATCGTCGAAGCCTGCCCTGACCTTGGGGTGAAATACCTGACGATCTTCGCCTTCTCGACCGAGAACTGGAAGCGGACGCAGGTCGAAGTGGCCGGGCTGATGAGCCTTTTTCGCCGCTACATCACCCGTGAAGCACGACAGCTGCGTGACGAGGGTGTGCGGGTGCGTTTTATCGGTGACCGGGTGCGGCTGGACACCAAGCTGGTCTCGCTGATGGACGAGCTGGAACTCATCACCTCGCAGAATGACAGGGTGCATCTGACCATCGCGCTGAACTATGGCGGCCGCGACGAGGTGGCCCGCGCCACCAAACGGCTGGCGCAGGACGTGGCGCTGGGACGTCTCAACCCCAAGGACGTGGATGAGGAAACGCTGCCAAAGTATCTGGATACCTGCGTGCTGCCCGATCCCGATCTGGTGATCCGCACCAGTGGCGAGGCGCGGATCTCGAACTTCCTGCTCTGGCAATCGGCCTATGCGGAATACGAGTTTGTCGATACGCTCTGGCCTGATTTCAGCCGCGACGAATTCGCCCGGCTTGTGCAGGCATATGGCACGCGCGACCGGCGTTACGGCGCAGTCAGAGCGTGAGGCGGCGATGACCACGGCACCGTCCAAATGGGATGATCTCAAGACGCGCACCCTGTCGTCGCTCTTCATGATCGTCGTCGGCGCAGGCGAGATCTGGCTGGGCGGGCCATGGTTTCTGGCACTGATCGTGCTGGTCTGCGGCCTCATGATCTGGGAATTGGTGCGGATGCTGACCCCCGGTGCCGAGTCCTTGGCGCGCGGTCTGGGCGCCTTGTCCGGGTTGGCGGTGCTGATCGCGATCATGGCCCCCTCAACTCTGGACGTGCTGGCGCTGCTGACGCCGCTGGCCGCGGGGATCGTTCTGCTGGCGCGCCATCGTGTGATCTATGCGCTTTATGCGCCGGTGATCCTGCTGGCCGCCTATGCCCTTGTCACCCTGCGTGATCGCGACGACGGCCTGACATGGCTGATCTGGCTGGTGCTGGTCGTGGTCATCACGGATGTCGCGGGCTATTTCGCGGGGCGTATGATCGGCGGGCCAAAGTTCTGGCCTGCGGTCAGCCCCAAGAAGACATGGTCCGGCACCATCGCGGGCTGGATCGGGGCAGGGGCGCTGGGGGCGGCCTTCATGCCGATCACCGGGGCGGGTGCTACGCTTATCCTGATCAGCATGGCCACGTCTTTCGCCTCGCAGATGGGGGATATCGCGGAAAGCGCCATCAAGCGGAAAATGGGCGTGAAAGACAGCTCGCGCCTGATCCCTGGTCATGGCGGCGTTCTGGACCGCTTTGACGGGCTGATCGGCGCGGCGCTTCTGGCACTGGTGGTGATGTTGCTTTACGGACAGGTGCCCGCCCAGTGATGAAACGTGTCACGGTCTTTGGCGCAACGGGATCGATCGGGCAGAACACCCTCGATCTGATTGCCCGCGCACCTGCGGAGTATCAGGTCGTGGCGCTGACAGGCGGGCGCAATGTCGCGCAACTGGCCGCTGATGCCCGGCGTCTGGGTGCGGAACTGGCGGTCACGGCCCATGACGACCTTCTGGGTGAATTGCGCGAGGCTTTGGCGGGTTCTGGGGTGCAGGCCGCAGCCGGGAAAGCGGCCCTGATCGAGGCCGCGGCCCGTCCGGCGGACTGGACCATGTCGGCCATCGTGGGCGCGGCGGGGCTGGCCCCCGGGATGGAGGCGCTGAAACAGGGGGCGACACTGGCGCTGGCGAACAAGGAATCGCTGGTGACGGCAGGCCCCTTGCTGATGGCGACGGCGGCGAAGCACGATGCACGCATCCTGCCCGTGGACAGCGAACATTCCGCGATCTTTCAGGCGCTGGTCGGAGAGGATCTGGCGGCGGTCGAGAGGATCATCATCACGGCCAGCGGCGGGGCCTTCCGTGACTGGCCGATCGAACAGCTGGCACGCGCCACATTGGCCGAAGCCTCGTGCCACCCCAACTGGGATATGGGTCAAAGGATCACGATCGATTCCGCATCCATGTTCAACAAGGCGCTGGAAGTCATAGAAACCAAAGAGTTTTTCGGCGTTTCCCCCGACCAGATCGAAGTGATCCTGCACCCTGAATCCCTTGTGCATGCGCTGGTCGGGTTCCGGGACGGGGCCTTGATGGCGCATGTCGGGGCCTCGGACATGCGCCATGCCATCGGATATGCGCTGCACTGGCCCGAACGGCGGGACCTGCCCGTGGCGCGTCTGGACCTTGCGGCCATCGGCACGCTGAACTTCCGCACCCCTGATCCGGCCCGCTATCCCGCGTTGAGTCTGGCGGGCGAGGTGATGCGGCGCGGTGGTCTGGCAGGGGCAGTGTTCAACGCCGCAAAAGAGCGCGCGCTGGATGCCTTCATCGCCGGACGCATCGGTTTTCTGGATATGGCGGCTGTCGTCGAAGAGGTGCTGACGCGGATGTCATCCGAAAGCAGCCTCATTGATGCCGAGATTACTCTTGATACCGTGGCCCATGTGGACCATCTGGCAAGGATACGGGCCGATGAGGCCATGCCGGCCCGCGCGCGCTGAATCACCGCGCCTTACCTAACGAAAGCAGGACAAGACTTGGATATTGCATCGCTTCTTCCCCAGTTCGGCAGTCTTGCCATGACCCTTGCGGCCTTTGTCGTGGCTTTGTCGGTCATCGTGGCGGTGCATGAATACGGCCATTATATCGTGGGCCGCTGGTCGGGAATCCATGCGGATGTCTTTTCGCTTGGCTTCGGCCCGGTGATCTATGCGAGCCATGACAAGCGGGGCACCAAATGGCAGGTGGCGCTTCTGCCCTTTGGCGGGTTCGTGAAGTTCCGTGGTGATGCGGATGCGGCCTCGGCCGGTGTGGATGGCGAGGCGATCCGCGAGATGACGCCCGCCGAACGCCGCAGCACCATGAGCGGTGCCCCGCTCTGGGCGCGCACGGCGACGGTGGCGGCGGGGCCGATCTTCAATTTCGTGCTGGCGATCGTGGTCTTTACCGCCATCGGCTTGACGCGCGGTGTCGCGGTCGAGCCTCTGACGGTTGGTGAGTTGCGCCCCGTTGCCGTCGCGCATGAGGTGATGCCGGGCGATGTGATCCTGGCCATCGACGGGCAGACCCTGCCGCAGATGAGCGAGGCGGGGTTCGGCGCCCTGACCGACAGCCTGCCTGCTGTTCCTTTGCTGGAATATCAGGTGTTACGGGACGGGCAAGAGGTCACGGTGCAGGGCCCGCATCCCATGCCGCCCGTCATCACGCAGCTGGCCCCGCAATCCGCAGCCATTGCCATTGATCTGCGCGCCGATGATGTGATCGTGGCGGTGGATGGCGATCCGATCCATGCATTCCGCGAATTGCGTGAGAAGGTCATGGCCGCCGAAGGCGCGCCGTTGCAACTGGACGTTCTGCGCGACGGGCAAGCGCTGCAATTCACCCTGACGCCGCGCCGCGTGGACGAACCGCAAGCGGGTGGCGGGTTCGAGACAAACTGGCGTATCGGGATCATCGGCGGTCTGTTCTTTGACCCCATGACCGAGTCTCCCGGCCTGGTCGAGGCGTTGGTAAACGGCGTCTCGAGCATGTGGGAGATCATCGTCGGCTCGATCTCGGGCCTGTATCACATGATCACAGGCGCGATCAGCACCTGCAACATGTCCGGCCCCATCGGGATCGCCGAAGTCTCGGGCGCGATGGCCAGTCAGGGCACGGTGAATTTCATCTATTTCATCGCCGTTCTGTCCACAGCGGTAGGCCTGCTGAACCTGTTTCCCATTCCTGTTCTGGATGGCGGACATCTGGTCTTTTACGCCTATGAGGCGGTGGCCGGTAAACCGCCCAGCGACAAGGTGTTGCGCGTGCTCATGGGGATCGGCCTGACACTGATCCTGTCGCTGATGGTCTTTGCCTTGGGCAACGATATCTTCTGCCCGTGACGGCATTCCGCGCCCGCATTCCGCGGGCGTATCGTGTCATTTGCGATGAAGCAGGCTGTCGGTCAAAAATCGGCCATAATTTGCCGATAGGCATCATCGTATCCGTATCGGATTGCGAGAGTCAGACAGATGCAGACCATCCAGAACAGTGCCCGCGGCCTTGGCCTGATGCTTTCCCTGAACTGGGACCGCCTGCTTTATCTGGCGACCATCCTGCTGGCATTGACCGCAGGCGCGTCATTGCCGCTGTTGTTCCCCTGACGCGCGCTTGATCCCGCGCGGCGGGAAAGGTGCCGAAACACAACCATTTGCTGTCCATTTATGGCACGCCCGCATCATATGCTGCGGGCGATCCGTTTTTCCGTGCATGGGCTTTTGACAACGGGTCACAATGCCGATAGTGACGGTATCAACAACAAAGCATGACTGGGTTGACCGATGACCAATCACATGGGAGAGCGGCGCCGCGTCCGCAACAGGCACAAAACCGGCAAAGCCAGGTTGACGGGATGGGTGGCGCCGCTGGTGCTGGCCGGTCTGTCCTTCGGCGCGGTGATGCAGGCCGATCTGGCGCAGGCCCAGTCCTACAGTTTCAATACGGTGCAGGTCGATGGCAACCAGCGGATCGAAGCGGGCACAATCCTGAGTTATGCCGGGATCGCGCGGGGTCAGACGGTGTCGGCCGCCGAGTTGAACGACGCCTATCAGCGCATTCTGGGCAGCGGCCTGTTCGAAGAAGTCTCGCTTGAGCCACGGGGCGGCACGCTGGTGATCAGCGTGACGGAATTCCCGACCATTAACCAGATCAGCATCGAAGGGAACCGGCGCCTCAAGACCGAGGCGCTGGAAACCGTGATCCAGTCGCAATCGCGCCGCGTGTTCAACCCGTCCACGGCCGAGCGTGACGCCGCCGCCATCGCTGATGTCTATTCGCAGGCGGGGCGACTGGCCGCGACCGTGAACCCGCGCATCATCCGGCGCAGCGACAATCGCGTCGATCTGGTGTTCGAGATTTTCGAAGGCGGCATCGTCGAAATCGAGCGTATCGGTTTCGTCGGCAACCGGGTCTTTTCGGATGCGCGCCTGCGCCGCGTGCTGGAAACCAAACAGGCCGGTCTTCTGCGGGCCTTGATCCAGCGCGACACCTTCGTGGCGGACCGCATCGAATTCGACAAGCAGGTCCTTCAGGACTTCTATTTCTCGCGCGGCTATGTCGATTTCCGCACGACCGCCGTGAATACTCAGCTTTCGCGCGAACGCGATGGTTTCTTCATCACCTTCAATGTCGAGGAGGGACAGCAGTTCCGCTTTGGCACGGTGACCACAACATCGGATCTGACCGATGTGAATCCCGATGAATTCGCAGCGGCCCTGACGATCCGCGACGGCAGCGTCTACTCTCCCATGACGGTCGAGAACAATATCGCCCGGCTGGAGCGTCTGGCGATCCAGAAGGGGCTGAACTTCGTGCGGGTCGAGCCGCGCATCGTGCGGAACGATCGCGATCTGACGCTGGATGTGGAATTCGCGCTGGTGCGCGGCCCGCGGATCTTCGTCGAACGGATCGACATCGAGGGCAATGCCACAACGTTGGACCGTGTGGTCCGCCGTCAGTTCCGGGTGGTCGAGGGCGATCCCTTCAACCCGCGCGAGATCCGCGAAAGCGCCGAGCGTATCCGCGCCCTGGGCTTTTTCAGCGACGCCCGTGTGAACGCCCGCGAGGGATCCACGCCCGATCAGGTGATCGTCGATGTGGATGTCGAAGAACAACCGACCGGCAGCCTGTCCTTCGGCGGCGCATATGGCACCAACGGGGGCTTCTCGCTGATCGCCAGCTTCAGCGAAAGCAATTTCCTTGGGCGTGGTCAGCGTCTGGAACTGACCTTTTCGGGGGCCGAGGAGAATCAGGCCTATGAGATCCGTTTCACCGAGCCCGCGCTTCTGGGCCGTGATCTGGCGCTGGATCTGGAACTGGGCTACCGCGAGACCAACAACTCGTTTGCGGATTACGACACCGCCATCGCCCGCTTCAGCCCGGGTCTGACCTTCCCGATCAGCGAGTCGGGGCGTCTGCGCGCCTTCTACAAGGCCGAAAGCGTCGAGATCAGCAACTATGCCTTCACAGGCACGCTTCTGGATGCCGAGGAGGAACAGGGGCAACTCTGGAGTTCCGCTGTCGGATATACTTACAGTTTCGACAACCGCCGCACCGGGCTTGATCCCGATACCGGCTTCCTGCTGCAGTTCGGGCAGGAATTCGCGGGTCTGGGCGGGGACAGCACCTATATCAAGACCACGGCCAAGGCGCAGGCACAGACCACGATCCTGAACGACGAGATTACCTTGCGCGCCTCGATCGAGGGGGGGATGCTCAACTTTTCCTCCGGCACCAGCCGCGTGACGGATCGTTACCTGATCGGTGGCTCGATCATGCGCGGTTTCGCGCCCGATGGCATCGGTCCGCGCGAAGTGGGCACCGACAGTTCGGGGGCGGCCTATAATGACGCGCTTGGCGGCAATGTCTATGCCGTCGCCAAGATCGAGGCCGAGTTCCCGCTGGGCCTGCCAGAGGAATACGGTATCCGCGGCGGCGTCTTCTATGATGTCGGCTCGGTCTGGGATCTGGATCTGTCCAACGCCAATGTGCTTTATGAAGATTTCTCCCTGCGCCATGTGATCGGCGTGTCCATCTTCTGGGACTCGGTCGTGGGTCCGTTGCGTTTCAACTTCTCGAAGGCGCTGGAGAAGGAAGATTTCGACGACGAGCAGACCTTCAACCTGACCGTTTCGACGCGGTTCTGATGTCGCGTTGTGGCCTGTCCGCACGCGGCGGGCTGGCCGCCCTGCTGGTGCTGTTGGCGCTGGCGGCAACGCCTGCGCCTGTGACGGCACAGGATAACCAGTTGATCCGCAGCCCGGTGCTTTCGCTGGATCAGGACCGCATGTTTGCCGTGTCCGCATTCGGGCAGAGGATCGAGGCCGAGTTGCAGGCGGATGGCAGCCTTCTGGAAGCCGAGAACCGCCGCATCGAGGCCGAGCTTGAAGCCGAAGAGAAGGACCTGACCGCGCGGCGCCCGGCGATGAGCGCGGACGCCTTCCGGGCGCTGGCCGATACCTTCGACACCAAGGTCCAGCGCATCCGCAACGAGCAGACCGCAAAGGCACGCGCGCTCGGACTGCGCACCGAAGAGGCGCAGCGCCAGTTTATCGAAGCGGCCCGTCCGGTGCTGGAACAGATGATGGTCGATGCCGGCGCCGTGGTGATCATCGACCCGCGCAGCGTCGTGATGAGCCGTGCGGCGATCGACGTGACCGAAGAGGCCATCCGCCGGATCAATGCGAATATCGGAGATGGCACCGGTGAGGCCATGCCGCAGGACCTGTCACCGGACAGCCCGGCCCGTCCCGCCACGCCGGATGCTCCCGCCACACCACAGGACTGACCGCCGATATGCTTGCCCCTGCGGGGGCGAATTGTTACTGACAGACACGACACGATGACGGCCGGGCAGGGCTGCGGGCCGCAACTGGCCCCGACCATGTCCGGTGAAACAGACCCGGACGTGGCCCGGGCCAGACAGGGGGGCAGATGACAGAGCCTTTGAAGAGCGCCGATATCCTCATGATCCAGCGGATATTGCCGCATCGCTATCCTTTCCTGCTGGTGGACAAGGTGGTCGATATCGACGGCACCGCCTCGGCTGTGGGTATCAAGAATGTCACCATGAACGAGCCGCATTTTCAGGGCCATTTCCCTGGCAACCCGATCATGCCGGGCGTCACCATCGTGGAGGCCATGGCCCAGACAGCGGCTGTCATGGTGGGTGTGGCGCTGGACATGGCCGACAAGGAATTGCTGGTCTATTTCATGGCCATCGACGGCTGCAAGTTCCGCCGCAAGGTGGTGCCCGGCGATGTGTTGCGCATGACGATCACCACCCTGCGCGGCAAGCCCGGCGGCAAGGTCTGGCGCTTCAAGGGCGTGGCCGAGGTGGAGGGTGAAATGGCGGCAGAATGCGAGTTCACCGCCATGATGGACCTGCCCAAGGAGTAACCCATGCCCAGCTGGATCCATCCCTCTGCCATCATCGAGGACGGCGCCCAGATCGGCGCGGATGTCATGATCGGTCCCTTCTGCCATGTCGGCCCGCAGGTCCGTCTGGCCGATCGCGTGCATCTGCACAGCCATGTCGTGGTCACCGGCCGGACCGAGGTGGGCGAGGCGACCGAGATCCATCCCTTCGCCGTGATTGGCGGCATTCCGCAGGACCTCAAGTTCAAGGGCGAAGACACGCGTCTGGTGATCGGTGCGCGCAACCGCATCCGCGAACATGTCACCATGAATACCGGCACCGAAGGCGGCGGCGGCATCACCCGCGTGGGCGATGACGGGCTGTTCATGGCGGGCTGCCATGTGGCCCATGACGTGCAGATCGGCAACCGGGTGATCGTGGTCAACAACGCGGCCTTGGCCGGGCATTGCATTATCGCCGATGACGTTATCATCGGCGGGTTGTCGGGCGTGCATCAATGGGTGCGCATCGGGCAGGGAGCCATCATCGGGGCGGTCACGATGGTCACCAATGATGTGATCCCCTACGGTCTGGTGCAGGCTCCGCGCGGGGTGCTGGACGGGCTGAACCTTGTGGGGCTCAAGCGGCGTGGCGTGCCGCGTGCCGACATCACCGCGCTGCGGGCCGCCTTCCAGATGCTGGCGCAGGGCGAGGGCGCGTTTCAGGATCGTGCCCGCCGTCTGGGCGAAGAGACGCAGTCGGACTATGTCCGCCAGATCGTCGATTTCGTCACTGCCGGGTCGGACCGGTCCTTTCTGACGCCGGGCTGATGCTGGCGCTGATCGCAGGACGGGGGCAATTGCCGGGTCATGTGGTGGCCCGCCATGGCGCACCTGTGCTGGTCGCGGCGCTTGAAGGCTTTCCCCCGGACCACCTGACCCCCGATCTCACCTTTCGCGTTGAACGGCTGGGATCGTTCATCGCCGATCTGAGATCACGCGGCGTGACAGAAATCTGCATGGCGGGCGCGATTGGCCGGCCAAAGCTGGACCCCGCGCTGATCGACACGGCCACCATGCCCTTGGTGCCGCGGATGATGCAGGCGCTGGGGCAGGGCGACGATGGCGCGCTGCGCGTGGTGATCGCGCTGTTCGAGGAGGCGGGCTTCACTATCCGCGCCGCGCATGAGATCTGTCCCGATCTGCTGCTGCCTGAAGGCATCCCCACCCGCGCGCAACCGGAACCAGAGCATGAGTCCGCCGCCCGTCTGGGCATGGCCACGATTGCCGAGATGGGCCGTAGTGATACCGGCCAGGCCTGCGTGATCCGGCGCGGTGATGTGCTGGCCCGCGAAGGCGCGGATGGCACCGATGCGATGTTGGCGCAACTGGCCAAGGGCGGCACCGGCAGCAGTGACCCCGACCCGCTGACATGGGGATTTACGGCGATCACCGACGCCGCGACAACCGCCCTTGATTGGCTGGGCGGACGCGAGACGACAGACCACAATGACGCGATCCTCTGCAAGGCCCCTAAACCCGCGCAGGACCGCCGCGTGGATCTTCCGACCATCGGCCCCGGCACCGCAATGCGCGCGGCGGATGCCGGCCTCGACGGGATCGTGATCGAGGCGGGAGGCGTCTTCGTCCTTGACCTGCCTTCGGTGCTGCGAATCCTTGACGAACGCGGCCTCTTTCTTTGGGTGCGCCGCCCATGAAGGTCTTTCTGATCGCGGGCGAATCCTCTGGTGACAAGCTGGGGGCTGCATTGATGACGGGCCTCAAGCAACTGACAAACCCTGTCTTTTCCGGTGTCGGCGGCCCCTTGATGCAGGCCGAGGGGATGGAGAGCCTGTTCCCGATGGATGAGTTGAGCATCATGGGCTTGGCCGAGGTGCTGCCCAAGTATTTTCACCTGAAACGCAGGATCGCGCAGACAGCCCAAGCCGTGCTGGCCGCAAAGCCCGATGTGCTGGTTACCATCGACAGCCCGGATTTCTGCCTGCGTGTCGCGAAACTGGTCAAGGCGCAAAGCAATATCCGCATCGTGCACTATGTGGCGCCTTCCGTCTGGGCCTGGCGGCCAGGGCGCGCCGCCAAGATGGCCCGCGTGGTTGATCATGTGCTGGCGCTTCTGCCTTTCGAGCCACCCTATATGCAGGCCGCCGGGATGGACTGCGATTTCGTCGGCCACCCGGTCGTGGCTGAACCGCTGGCAAGCGAGGCTGAAGCGCAGGCTTTCCGCGCACACCACGGCATCGGTGAGGCGCCGCTCTTGCTGGCGCTCCCTGGGTCGCGGCGAGGCGAGGTGTCGCGGCTGGCCCCCCGTTTCGGCGCGGCATTGGCGCAGGTGATGCAGGCGCAGCCCGACCTGCGGATCGTGGTGCCGACCACCCCTAATGTCACGGCACTGGTCCGGGATCTGACGGCCAGCTGGCCCGGCGCGCCGATCATCCTTGATCCGCACAGCATGAACCCAATCGCCTATCATGCTGAAAAACGGGCCGCGTTCCGCGCCGCTGACCTTGCTTTGGCCGCCTCCGGCACTGTCTCGCTGGAACTGGCCGCCACTGCCACGCCTATGGTCATCGCCTATGACATGAACCCGATCAGCCGCGTCCTTATCGGGCGGATGCTGAAGATCGAGACGGTGACGCTGGTCAATCTGGTGTCGGACACCCGCGCCGTGCCGGAATGTCTGGGCCGCAATTGCACGCCCGAGACGATTGCCGCCGCCCTGAAAGACGTGATGCGCAGTCCCGACCTACAGCAAGAGGCGATGCGTCTGACCATGGAACGCTTGGGCGCAGGTGGCCCGCCACCGGGGCTGCGGGCCGCTCAGGCGATACTTGAACACCTGCCCGCAAGCACCTGACACTCGGCCTTCATCTTGCCAAAAATACTCATGGCAACGCCGCCCCAATCGCGGCCTTCAGCCTTTCCAGATCCAGCCGCCACCCAGAACCCGGCTGCTGCCCGGATCATAGAACACGCAAGCCTGCCCCGGTGACACGCCTTCCTCGGGTGTCAGCAGTTCGACCGTGGCCGTGGTCGGCGACAATGGCCGGATCACCGCCTCGCGCGGGGGGCGCGTCGAGCGGACCTTGACCGCCACATGCCATTCATCCGCACTGTCGAAGGGCGCATCGCCCAGCCAGTTGATCTCGCGCAGGGGCACGACCCGAGTCGAGAGCATGTCTTTCGGCCCGACGATCACGCGCTTGGTATCGACGTCCAGCTTGACCACATACAGCGGGTCTTCAAGCCCCCCGATCCCAAGCCCGCGCCGTTGCCCGATCGTATAATGGATCACGCCCTTATGCGTGCCCAGAACGCGGCCTTCGACATCGACGATCTCGCCGGGTTCCGCGGCGCCGGGGCGCAGCTTCTCGATCACCGCGGCATAGTTGCCATTGGGCACGAAGCAGATATCCTGACTGTCGGGCTTATCCGCCACCGGCAGGCCATATCGCGCAGCCAATGCCCGCGTTTCCGCCTTGGAGGTCAGATGCCCCAGCGGAAAGCGCAGGTAATCCAGTTGTTCCGCCGTGGTCGAGAACAGGAAATAGCTCTGATCCCGCGCCGCATCCGCCGCTGCGTGCAACTCGGGTCCCATCGCCCCCAGCTTGCGCTGGATGTAATGCCCCGTGGCCATGCAATCCGCCTCAAGATCGCGTGCGGTTTCCAGCAGGTCCTTGAACTTCACCCGCTCGTTGCAGCGGATGCAGGGCACCGGGGTCGCCCCCGCCAGATAGCTGTCGGCGAATTCGTCGATCACCGCATCCTTGAAAACGTTCTCGTAATCCAGAACATAATGCGGGAATCCCATGGTTTCCGCCACGCGCCGCGCGTCATGGATATCCAGCCCGGCGCAGCAGGCACCCTTCTTGGCCAGCGCCGCGCCATGATCGTAAAGCTGCAGCGTCACGCCCACCACGTCATAGCCTTCCTCGGCCAGTTGCGCGGCCACCACCGAACTGTCCACGCCGCCCGACATCGCCACGACCACACGCGTCTGCGAGGGCGGCTTGGCAAAGCCCAGCGAATTCAGCGGGTGATCGGTGTCGAGGGCCATCATGGCCTCCTTGGTCAGGGGAGCGGTTGAGAGCGGCGGGGCCTCTATGCGGCCCCGGAAACTCCACGGGAATATAGGAAAATCCTAGATACTCTCAACCCCCTGTTTCACCGGCTGTTAAGCGCGCTTGCCCAATCTGCGGCAAATGGAAAGGATAAAAGGCATGTTTCTGAAAAAGGTGGATGGGCCGCGGGCCGTGACACTGCCTGACGGCTCGGTGATGACACGCGCCGATCTGCCTCCGGCTGACACCACCCGCTGGGTGGCCAGTCGCAAGGCGGCCGTGGTGCGCGCGGTGCTGCATGGACTGATCTCTCGCGCCGAAGCGCTGGAACGATACGGATTGAGCGATGATGAATTCGATGGCTGGCTGCGGGCCATCCGCGATCATGGCGTCGCCGCACTCAGAGCGACGGCGGTGCAAAAGTATCGACAACCATGAGCTGTAGTGATAGTTTCAAGGTCTCGGGTAACGGTGGATTAACTATTTTTGGTCAGGGTAGGTGAATATCGTATCCCCTGATGGAGTGTGTTCATGCGAGTGCTGCTGGTTGAAGACGACCCTACGACATCCAAAAGCATCGAAATGATGCTGACCCATGCCAATCTGAACGTCTACACGACGGATCTGGGAGAGGAGGGGATCGATCTGGCCAAGCTCTATGACTATGACCTGATCTTGCTTGATCTTGGCCTGCCCGACATGCACGGACATGAGGTGTTGCGCCAGCTCCGCCTGGCCCGGGTCGAAACCCCGATCCTGATCCTGTCGGGGGCCGATGACACCGACAACAAGATCAAGGGCTTCGGCTTTGGCGCGGATGACTATCTGACCAAGCCCTTTCACCGCGAAGAACTGGTGGCGCGCATTCACGCGATCATCCGCAGGTCCAAGGGACATTCGCAGTCGGTGATCCGGACCGGCAAGATCAACGTCAATCTGGATGCCAAGACCGTCGATGTGCTGGGCAAGGGGGTGCATCTGACCGGCAAGGAGTATCAGATGCTGGAACTGCTCAGCCTGCGCAAGGGCACGACCCTCACCAAGGAGATGTTCCTGAACCATCTCTATGGCGGCATGGACGAGCCCGAGTTGAAGATCATCGACGTCTTCATCTGCAAGCTGCGCAAGAAACTGGCCACGGCCACGGGTGGGGACAATTACATCGAAACGGTCTGGGGCCGGGGCTATGTGCTGCGCGACCCTGATCCTGCCAGCCTTGATGGTCACCGCCTGGCGATCGGGGCGTGACGGGTTGACGTCATCGAAAGACAGGGTCTTGCACCACTCACGGACTGGACCTTGATCCCAAGCCCCCTTATCACTTTGGCACGAAACAAGCGCCGGGTGACAAGGGGGCTGTGGTGACGGACAGGATGCAGAACACCGCGACAGAGGCCGCCATGTCGCGCGCGCCAGAAGATCTGACCCTGTCCGAGGCCCGCGCCGAACTGGCGCGTCTGGCCCGCCTGATCGAGGCTGCGAATATTGCCTATCACCAGAAGGACGCACCCGAGATCTCGGATGCGGACTATGACAGCCTCAGGCAACGCAATGCGCGGATCGAATCGCTCTTTCCCGATCTCAAGCGCGCCGACAGTCCCAGCGAGCAGGTCGGCGCACGTTTGGCTGACGGCTTCGGCAAGATCACCCATGCGGTGCGGATGCTGTCGCTGGGCAATGCCTTCGAGGATGAGGAGATTGCCGAGTTTGACGAGTATATCCGCAAATACCTGAACCTGGGCAGCGCCGATCTGACCTATACGGCCGAACCCAAGATCGACGGGTTGAGCCTGTCGCTGCGCTATGAGGATGGCCATCTGGTGCAGGCCGCCACCCGCGGCGATGGCGAGGTGGGCGAGAATGTCACCGAGAACGCCCGCACCATTGCCGATATTCCCACCCGTCTGAGCGGCGCCCCTGACCTTCTTGAAGTGCGCGGTGAGGTCTATATGAGCCACGCGGATTTCGCGGCGCTCAACGCCCGGCAGGCCGAAACGGGCGGCAAGACCTTTGCCAATCCGCGCAATGCCGCGGCCGGATCGCTGCGCCAGCTCGACGCCGCGATCACCCGCGCCCGGCCGCTGCGCTTTTTTGCCTATGGCTGGGGCGCGCTGTCCGCGCCTTTGGCGACGACGCAGATGGGGGCGATCGAACGGCTGGCGGATTTGGGTTTCGTCACCAATGACCTGACGCGCCTGTGCAATGGCCCCGAAGAGATGCTGGCGCATTACCGCCAGATCGAGTCGCAACGCGCGACCTTGGGCTATGACATCGACGGGGTCGTCTACAAGGTCAACGATCTGGCGCTGCAGGCACGGCTTGGGTTCCGCTCGACCACGCCCCGCTGGGCCATCGCGCATAAATTTCCCGCCGAACTTGCCTGGACGCGTCTTGAGGGGATCGACATCCAGGTCGGCCGGACCGGGGCGCTGTCTCCTGTGGCGCGCCTACTGCCGGTCACCGTGGGCGGCGTGGTCGTGTCGAACGCCACGCTGCATAACGAGGATTACATCGCCGGTCGCGACGCGCGCGGCAACCCGATCCGCGAGGGCAAGGACATCCGCGTGGGGGATTGGGTGCAGGTCTATCGCGCGGGCGATGTGATTCCCAAGATCGCGGATGTGGACCTGTCGCAACGCCCCGAGGGCGCGGTGCCTTTCGTTTTTCCGGATCATTGCCCCGAATGTGGATCGGACGCCATCCGCGAGGAGGGCGACGCCGTCCGCCGCTGCAGCGGCGGGATGATCTGCCCTGCGCAAGCGGTTGAAAAACTGAAACATTTCGTCAGCCGCGGGGCCTTCGACATCGAAGGTCTGGGCGCGAAACAGGTCGAGATGTTCTATCACGACGATCAGCTGCCGATCCGCGAACCTGCCGACATCTTCACATTGCGTGAACGGGACGAGGGTAACCTGTCGCGGTTGAAGAACCGCGAAGGCTGGGGGGAAAGAAGCGCGACCAATCTGTTCCAGGCGATCGAAGACAAGCGCGACATCCCCTTCGGCAGGCTGTTGTTCGCCCTTGGCATCCGGCATGTCGGCGAGGCGGCCTCGAACCTGATCGCCTCGCATTACGGCACATGGGACAGTTTCGTGACGGCGATGGACGGGGCGGCCTCTCTGGACGGGGCGGACTGGAATGACCTGATGTCGATTGACGGGGTCGGCCCGGTCATGGCCCGCGCGCTTGTCACCGCCTTCGCGCAGGACGCCGAACGGCAGAGTATCGACCGTCTCGTCTCGCATCTGCGCGTGGGCGAGGCGCGCCGCATCGCCGCCGAGGGCAGCCCTGTGGCGGGCAAGACCATCGTGTTCACCGGAACGCTGGAAAAGATGACGCGGGCCGAAGCCAAGGCCAGGGCCGAAGCCTTGGGGGCCAAGGTCGCAGGCTCGGTCAGTGCCAAGACCGATATTCTGGTGGCGGGGCCCGGTGCCGGGTCCAAGGCCAAGAAGGCCGCCGAACTGGGGATCGAGACGCTGGACGAGGATGGCTGGCTGACCCTGATCGGCGCGGCATGAGCGGGCGGCCCGAAGCCCTTTTTCCGCTTTTCGCGGGGATCGAAACGCTGGAGGGCGTGGGGCCGAAAACGGCGCAACTTCTGGAGCAGATCCAGATCACGCGGCCACGCGATCTGATCTTCACGCTGCCGCATTCCGGCGTGGACAGGTCGCGCCGCGCCTCGGTCCGCGATGCGGTCTTGCCTCAGGTCGTAACGGTCGAGGTGGTGATCGGCAAACACAACCCGCCACGCACCAAGGGCGGTGCCTACCGGATCGTGGTCGAGGATGCGGCCACCACCTTTCAACTCGTTTTCTTCCACGCGAGAGGCGACTATCTGCAGAAACAACTGCCCACCGGCCAGCGCCGCGTGGTGTCGGGACGTGTCGAACTGTTCGACGGGATCGCCCAGATGGTCCATCCCGAACACATGCTGCGACCCGAAGAGGCCGGAGAGATTCCGCCTTTTGAACCGGTCTATCCGCTGACCGCGGGCGTCAGCCAAAAGCAGATGTTCAAGGCTGCGCAGGCCGCGCTGACCCGGCTGCCGGTCCTGAGCGAGTGGATCGACCCCGAACAGAAGCGGCGGGCGGGGTGGCCTGACTGGGCCGATGCGGTGCGACAGGCCCATTCCCCCGCGCGCCCCGAGGATCTGGCGGCGACCGCCCCGGCCCGCGAGAGGCTTGCCTATGACGAGATGATGGCCCATCAGATCACGCTCGCACTGGCCCGCGCCACGCTGCGCCGCACCAAAGGGCGTGAAAGCCATGGAACCGGCCGTCTGCAAGCCCGCGTGATGGCGGCGCTGCCCTATACGCCGACCGGCGCGCAAATGCGGGCGATCGAGGAGATCGCCCGCGACATGGCCGCCCCTTTGCGGATGAACCGGCTGCTGCAGGGCGATGTGGGCGCGGGCAAGACTTTGGTCGCCTTCCTGTCGCTGCTGATCGCGGTCGAGGCAGGCGGGCAGGGCGTGATGATGGCCCCAACCGAAATTCTGGCCCGGCAGCATCTGGAAAGCCTTCGGCCCATGGCCGAAAATGCGGGCGTCGTGCTGGAGATCCTGACCGGTCGCGACAAGGGGGCCGAACGGCGCGCCAAGCTGGACGCTTTGGCGCGGGGCGATATCCAGATCCTGCTGGGCACCCATGCGGTGTTCCAGAAGGATGTGGAATTCGCAGACCTGCGGCTGGCCGTTGTCGATGAACAGCACCGCTTTGGTGTGCGTCAGCGGTTGGAACTGGGGCAGAAGGGCGCGCAGGCCGATGTTCTGGTGATGACGGCGACACCAATCCCCCGGTCGCTGGCGCTGGCGCAATATGGCGACATGGATGTCTCGGTGCTGGATGAGAAACCGCCCGGACGCCAGCCGATCAAGACGGCCATGGTGTCAGCGGGCCGGATGGAAGAGGTGATCAATCATCTGCGCCGCGCCATTCTGGACGGCCGCCAGGCCTATTGGGTTTGTCCCCTTGTCGAGGAGAGCGAGTCCGTCGACATGACCGCAGCCGAGGAACGGTTCAAGCACCTGCGCGCCGTTCTGGGGGAAGGCAATGTGGGGCTGGTCCACGGACAGATGCCCGCCCCCGAAAAAGACGCGGCCATGGCGGCGTTTCAGGCGGGCAAGACCGCCGTTCTGGTCGCTACCACCGTGATCGAGGTCGGGGTGAACGTGCCCAATGCCACGATCATGGTGATCGAACAGGCCGAGATCTTCGGACTGGCCCAGTTGCACCAGTTGCGCGGACGCGTCGGCCGTGGGGCAGGTGCCTCTACCTGTCTGCTGCTCTACCGGGCGCCGCTATCCGAGACGGCGGAGCGGCGCCTGACCACGCTGCGCGACACAGAGGACGGTTTCCGCATCAGCGAAACCGATCTGGAAATGCGCGGCGCAGGCGACCTGATCGGCACCGCGCAGTCTGGGTTGCCGCGCTTCCGGGTCGCCGATCTGGAGCGTCAGGCCGCCTTGATGGCCGTGGCGCAAAGCGATGCGCGCAAACTGATGGCCGATGATCCGGCCTTGACCAGCCCCCGTGGCAAGGCCGCACGCGTGCTGCTCTGGCTGATGGAACAGGATCGGGCCATTCGCCTGATTTCAGTGGGTTAGTCTGCCACCCCCTAAAGTAATGCCACTTTGTTCTCAAATGTTCTCATAAAGTTCTTTACAGACCGTAACGAATATGAGAACAAAGGAGCAACAGATACAGATACACGATGAGGGAAAGGACAGACCGATGCTTGAGCAGATCAAAACAACGATCCAGCGGTCGCGCGACACGCTTCTGTCGGATGCAATCGGGGCTATGGCCTTGATGGTGATCTTGATCGTCGGCCTGCATCTTCCCAATTTTTCCTGAGAGGGAGCCCGATTTCTGCCTGCGGTCCTGGTCCGGTGGCGCCTTGCATCTCTGTCCCAATCCGATGCAAGCCTGACGGATACTGCCTGTTCCATTGTCACCATGGCCATCCCCGGCCATGACGCCTTCCACCGAACACACCAGGACACGCTACTTTCCGCCGCCTTCCACTGGGAAGAGCGGCGGTTTTTTTTCGCTAGAGCATTAAGTCAGAGAGTCAGGCGCAACGCGCCTTATCCGCCTCGGCCATCGCTTCGGCCGTTGCCTCAAGCGCCAGGAGGATCGAGGCGTGACGGTTCTTGTAATCCCGTGCGGGCCGCAGCACATCCAGACCATCAAAGGGCGCAGATGGGGTGGGGCCGTCCGCCGTCAACATCGCCTTGAGTTCAGACAGTGCCGTGTCGATCTGCGCCCTTGTGCAGCCGATCACAGCGCGCCCGACAACCGCCGCCGCCGCCTGACCCAGCGCACAGGCCTTGACGTCCTGAGCATAGTCCGCGATGCGCCCATCGCGCATCACGATATCCACCGTCACCGTTGACCCGCAGAGCGGTGAACGCCGCTTGACCGTGGCATCCGGCGCGCTCAGCCGCGTGGTATGCGGCATGTCTGCGGCCAGCGCCAGAATGCGGGCCGAGTAAAGCTTGATCAGATCTGTCTCGCCGCTCATGGCTTTCCCTTTCCGGCTCTTCCCCTTAAATAGGCCCGCAAGCCGCCGATGCAAAAGGTTTTCGTCATGAAATTTGATCCCGCCAGCCTGATCTACAATGACGCAGGTCTGATCCCCGTGATCGCACAGGACGATGCGACCGGCGAGGTGCTGATGATGGCCTGGATGAACGCGGACGCGGTTGTGCAAACGCTCGACACCCGCCGCGTGACCTATTGGAGCAGGTCGCGCCAATCCTTCTGGATCAAGGGCGAGAGCAGCGGCCATGTGCAGGAACTGGTGGACCTGCGCGTCGATTGTGACCGCGATTGCCTGTTGGTGCGGGTGCGCCAGACTGGCCCCGCCTGCCACACCAACCGGCGCAGCTGTTTCTACACGGCGGTGCGGGACGGGGACGAGGTCGAATTGATGCAGCCGATCGCGGATTGATGCCGGCTTCTTTGAGTATTTGAAGAACGATGAAGGTCAGGGCTCAGAGCCCGATGAGCGCGCGGAGTTGCAAGGGCGTCAGCCCTTCGGCGCGGTAAGTGCTGATCGCGCGCGCATCGTCACGCTTGGCCAGACGCTTGCCGGCAGCGTCACGGATCAGACGGTGGTGATGATAGACCGGCACCGGCAGCCCAAGCAGATGTTGCAGCAAAACATGGATCTGCGTTGCCTCGAATAGGTCGGCACCACGGGTGACATGGGTCACGCCCTGCGCGGCATCATCGCAGACCACGGCCATGTGATAAGAAGTGCCCATGTCGCGACGCGCCAGAACCACATCTCCGACATGCTGGACAAGGTGTTCCGGTTCAATGGCTTGCAGCCCGTTCTGTCCTTCCGGTCCGGCGCCGGTTTCGATGAAACGCAGGGGGCTGGCCAGCGTCTCGACCGCGCGCGCCATGTTCAGGCGCAACGCGGCGTCGGGCAGCGGTGTTCCCGGATCGGGGACTAGGCGACATGTGCCGGGGTAGACCGGGCCATCGGGTCCGATCGGCCTGGCCCCTTCCTGCGGGGCGGATGAGGCGTCCTGAATATCGCGGCGGGTGCAGGAGCAGGGATAAAGCAATCCGCGCCGCCACAGGACGGCAAGCGCGTCGCGATAGGCAGGCAGGCGGTCCGACTGGCGCATCACGGGGCCATCCCAGGTCAGGCCCAGCCAGTGGAGATCATCGTGTATCTGTGCTTCCCATTCCGGCCGCGCACGGCTCTGGTCGATATCCTCGATCCGGAGCAGGAATCGCCCACCAACGGCGCGGGCCATGTCATGGGCCACGATCGCCGCATAAGCATGGCCCAGATGCAGTGGGCCAGTCGGCGAAGGGGCAAATCTGGTGACAACTTGTGTTGTCATTCAAGGGCTTTCCCTGCAATTCCAATGCAAAGAATGAAGAGGATCACTGCGCTGCCATGGCGCTGGATTGATCCAGCCAGGCCAGCCACGCGTCCTTGGCGCGGTCTGTATAGGCCTTGTAGCGATCCTTGCGCCCGCGACGACCATGTTTCAGACCCTCAACGGGGCGAAACAGGCCGAAGTTCACGTTCATCGGCTGAAAGGTCTTGGCCTCGGCCCCACCCGTAATGTGGTGGATCAGCGCGCCCATGGCGCTGTCCTGCGGCGGGGTGACTGTCGGCTGGCCCAAGATCTCGGCTGCGGCCATGCGTCCGGCCAGCAAGCCCATCGCGGCGCTTTCGACATAGCCCTCGACCCCGGTGATCTGCCCGGCAAAGCGGATATGTGGGCGCGAGCGCAGGCGCATCTGATCGTCCAGAAGCGTGGGCGAGTTGATGAAGGTGTTGCGATGGATCCCGCCAAGACGCGCGAAACTGGCATCCTGCAACCCTGGAATCATTTTGAAAACAGCGGTTTGCGCGCCGTATTTCATCTTGGTCTGGAATCCCACGATATTGTAGAGCGTCCCCAGTGCATTGTCGCGGCGCAGCTGCACCACGGCATAGGGCTTCACATCCGGCTGGTGCGGGTTGGTCAGGCCCACGGGCTTCATCGGGCCGAAACGCAGCGTTTCACGGCCACGTTCGGCCATGACCTCGATGGGCAGGCACCCGTCGAAATAGCCCGCCGTTTCGCCCTCATGGAACTCGGTCTTGTCGGCGGCCAGCAGCGCGTCGATGAAGGCCTCATACACGTCCTTGGTCATCGGGCAGTTGATATAGGCTTTTTGTTCGGCCTCCGTCTCGCCCTTGTCATAGCGGGATTGTTCCCAGGCCACGGACATGTCGATGCTGTCGGCATAGACGATGGGGGCGATGGCGTCGAAAAAGGCCAGCGCGTCGGTGCCGGTTTCGGCGGCAATGGCGCGGCCCAGCCCTTCGCTGGTCAGCGGGCCGGTCGCGATGATCCAGTGGCCGCTGTCGGGCAGGGCGGTGATTTCGCCATATTCCACGGTCACATTCGGATGCGCCATCAGGGCGGCGGTTACGGATTCGGCAAAGGGATCGCGGTCCACGGCAAGCGCCCCCCCGGCCGGCAGACGATGCTTCTGTGCCATCTGCATGATCAGGCCATTGGCCGCGCGCATTTCCCAATGCAGCAAGCCCACAGCGTTCTGCTCATGGTCATCCGAGCGGAAGGAATTCGAGCAGACCATCTCGGCCAGATGGCCGGTGCGATGGGCGAAGGTGCCCACCTTGGGGCGCATTTCGTGGATGACGACGCGCAGACCCATATTGGCAGCCTGCCAGGCTGCCTCTGATCCGGCCATGCCGCCGCCGATGATGTGAAGGGTTTTGTCCATAGGGCTGATCTAGGCCAAGTCACAGGCTTTGAAAAGGGCAGGGATCACGGGCTGTGGAACGGAGCGGTCGAGTGGGTCACCCGTATCATGTTTCGGCGGTCAGAGAGAGGCTGACCTGGAGGGAAACTGCCGGAGGTGACCCACACCCGTTTCAGGCATGCGACTGTGCAAATCGCATGCCAGATCACTATCAGGGATATTTGCGGCAGCCTAGTGGCAAATGTGGAAAAGACGGGGCTGCAATCGGGAAACATTTACCTCAAATTGCCGCATATGGGGCGATTTCGGCAAAAGGCCGCCCAAGGCGAGCGATCTTTTGCCAGTCCAGTCCCCGGACCAAGAGGGAATCGGTGCAGAGCTACTGGTTCCACTCTGGGTGGCGCTTGTCCAGAAAGGCACTGATTCCCTCGGCGGTGTCGCGGTAAAGCATGTTCTGCACCATGACATCGCCCGTGTAATCATAGGCTTGGGCAATCGGCATGTCGATCTGTGTATAGAAGGCCTGCTTGCCGATCTTGACCGCAGCCCCCAGTTTGTCGGCCACCATGCCCGCAAGGGTTGCGGTCTCGCGCACCAGATCTTCGGGGGGCACGACCTTGTTGATCAGCCCGATCGCCTCGGCCCGCGTGGCGGGAATGAACTGTCCGGTGGTCAGCATCTCGAAGGCCTGCTTGCGCGGCACGTTGCGGGTCAGCGCCACCATCGGTGTCGAGCAGAACAGGCCGATATTGACGCCATTCACACCAAAGCGCGTGCCCTCGGCGGCGACGGCCATGTCGCAACTGGCGACAAGCTGACAGCCGGCGGCCGTGGCGATCCCGTGGACCTGGGCGATCACGGGCTGGGGCAGACGCTGGATCGACATCATCATGCGCGCGCAGCGGTCGAACAGATCCTTGAAATAGGCCGCCCCCCCATCCTCGGCCTGCCGTCCTGCGGTCATTTCTTTCAGATCATGCCCCGCGCAGAAGGCTTTGCCCTCACCGGACAGGACGATGGCGCGGATGCTGCGATCGTCGGCCAGTGCGTCGAACTCCGTCTGCAAGGCCGCCAGCATGGCGTCCGACAGCGCGTTCAACTTCTCGGGCGCGTTCATCCGCAGATGGGCCACAGCGCCCGTGTCGTTACGTTCCAGCAATGCCATCTTGTCCTCCCGCGATGTTCCGGCCAAGTCTAGAACATAATGAGAGAGGGAGGGAAGCATGGCGTTGAAAATGACGCGCGAGGATCTGGAGCAGTTCATCAAGGAGGTGTTCCCGCAGGTCGCCGCCGATTTCACGGTCGAGGACGTGGCCCCGATGGGGATCACCATGCGCCTGAACGTGGGCGATCGGCATCTGCGCCCCGGTGGCACGGTCTCGGGGCCCTCGATGTTCGGGCTGGCGGATGTGGCGATCTACCTTGCGATCATGGCGATGATCGGCCCCAAGGCGCTGGCCGTGACCACCAATGCCAGTTTCGATTTCATGCGCAAACCGGCCGCGGGTGTGGACCTGATCGCCAAATGTCGCCTGCTCAAACTGGGGCGGGTGCTGGCGGTGGGGGATGTGCTGCTGTACTCCGAAGGGATGGCGGAACCGGTCGCGCGGGCCTCGATGACCTATTCGATCCCGCCAGGGTCTTGAAAAAAGATGGGGTATTCTGATACCTATTTTTTAAGTCACTGTTATTATTGAAATAATCCGCCCAGGCCGCGCTTGACTATGCGTTGCGTGCGGATATAACCCCGCAATCGCATTGGACATGGCCGTTCCGGGTCCTGTCCCGAACTGAACAAGGGTAACCCCGCAATGAAAACCTTTTCTGCTACTCCGGCGGATATCGACAAGAAATGGATCCTGATCGACGCCGAAGGCGTTGTTCTGGGCCGTCTCGCTTCGATCGTCGCCATGCGCCTGCGCGGCAAGCACAAGCCGTCCTTCACGCCCCATATGGACATGGGTGACAACGTGATCATCATCAACGCCGACAAGGTGCAGATGACCGGCAACAAGCGCGCCGACAAGAAATACTACTGGCACACCGGCCATCCCGGCGGGATCAAACACCGCACCGCGGCGCAGATCCTTGAGGGTGCACATCCCGAGCGTGTCGTGACCGCCGCCATCAAGCGGATGCTTCCCGGCAACAAGCTGTCGCGTCAGGTCATGACCAACCTGCGCGTCTACGCAGGTGCCGAACATCCGCATGAGGCGCAAGCGCCTGTGGTGCTGGATGTGAAATCCATGAACTCCAAGAATACGCGGGTGTAATGATGGCTGATCAAATCAATTCCCTCGAAGAGCTGGGCGCCGCCACCGGTGCCGTCGCAGCCCCTGTTGAGGTTGCCGCCCCCCGTGAACCCGTCCGTGACGCCCTGGGCCGCGCCTATGCGACCGGCAAGCGGAAAGACGCGGTCGCCCGTGTCTGGATCAAGCCGGGTTCCGGCAAGGTCGTGGTGAACGGCAAGGAAATGGCCGCCTATTTCGCGCGTCCGGTGCTGCAGATGATCCTGCGCCAGCCGTTCAGCGTGGCCGGTGTGGTTGACCAGTTCGACGTCATGGCCACTGTGGCCGGCGGCGGTCTGTCCGGTCAGGCCGGTGCGGTCAAGCACGGCATCTCCAAGGCCCTGCAACTCTACGATCCCAGCCTGCGCGCCGCGCTGAAAGCGGCAGGCTTCCTGACCCGCGACAGCCGCGTGGTGGAACGCAAGAAATACGGCAAGGCCAAAGCGCGCAAGAGCTTCCAGTTCTCCAAGCGCTGATCTGCCTTGCAGGTTTACGGAAAGGGCCGCCTTCGGGTGGCCCTTTTTCTTTGGCGCGCTGAGGGCAGGGACCCGACAAGAAAAAAGGCGGGCCCCGAAGGACCCGCCCGGAATGTTCGCTTGGACCGAGGGCTCAGCCGCCGAACACGTTGAAATCGTAAGACAGGATGAAGGACACGGTCGAGGCCGCGTTGTCTGCATCTTCATAGAGCAGCGAGAAGGCCGCACCTTCTGCAAAGCCATAGCTCGCGCCGACTTCGGCATAGTTGTAGCTGCCTGCGCCGCTTTCATCCACGGTGCCCAGCAGCACATAGGCGCTGATCGCGTCCGAGAAAGCGTATTCAACGCTGGCGCTGGCATCCGTGATCTCGGAGTCGGGGAAGTATTCCACCGCGCCGCCGATGCTGATCGCGTCGGTCAGCCCATAGCCCAGACCCAGAGTGACCGAGTAATCATCGTAGGAATCTTCGATGTAATAGCCGGTCAGCGTCAGGTCATAGGACAGGCCGCTGGCCAGTTCATTGCCGTAACCCAGCGACAGCTCCATCAGGTAATCGGCGGTCGGATCGTCATAGACGCTTTCGGCATAGATTTGCGCGGTGATGCCGGCATAGGACAGCGCAACATAGCCTTCGCCATTGCTCGAGTCGAAATCGAAGCTGTCGCCTTCGACGATGAAATAAGCGGCGATACCTGCGTCGACGCTCACCTCTTGTGCCTGTGCAGCGACCGGCAGGGCCAGCAAGGCGGCAGCGGCGCCGATCATTTTCGTTGTTTTCATGGGATGTCCCTTCAGTCTGGTTTTCTTGTTGAGAGTCATGGTCTTGCTTGTTTTGCTCTGCGTGAATGCACAGGCTCGGTATCTGTAATGATATAACAATCGAGTCGCTCTATCTGCTTGCGCCAGTCCTTTGTCAATCGGGCTTATGCGGCAGTGCAGCATTGCCGTTGAGATCGTCATAATCCTGTTGCAGATTCGACGTCCAGAGTGATGAGGGAGAAAAGGTCAGCACGCCTGACTTTGCCCGAATAACAGGCAGTCGCGGCGATCAGAGGTTACTTGTCGGGCGGAATCAGTCCCAGACCGCGCAGATAGATCCCGATCCCCGACTCAAGCAGGTCCTCGGGTGGAAAGGGCGAGACCGCACTGGGTGAATTGCGCGCGAACAACTCGACCACACCATGCGACATGGCCCAGATATGCGCCGAGAACATGCTGGCCGGTGGCCGCTTCTCCGGCGGGATATGCTGGCTGAGGTCACGGGCAGCACTTTCCAGAACATCCCGCGCGCGCGTCGCGGCAGCCGCCAGTTCAGGCGTGCGGTTCACGGAAATGCTGCTTTCGAACATCGCGATATAGTGGCCGGGATATTTGCGCGCAAAGGCCAGATAGGCGCGCCCCGTCGCTTCGAATGCCGCCAAGGCCGAAGGCTGGCCCTTGTCATAGGCATATTGCATCACATCGGCGAAGATCTCGTACCCCTGACGCGCGGCCTCCGCGATCAGATCCTCGCGGCCTTCGAAATGCCGGTAAACGGCTGCAGGGGTCACGCCCGCCTGTTTGGCGGCCTCTGACAGGGTGAATCCGGTCGGCCCCTGCCGGGTAATCAGATCCAGCGCCGCCTCGACCAAGGCTTGCCGCAGGTTGCCGTGGTGATAGCCCTGCTTACGCATCCCACAGGTCCGGCCCGCCACAAATCGCGCTGTCGCCGGCCCCGATGGCCTCGGCATCCTTGCCGCTATAATCCAGCGCTGTCAGAACATGCCGGATCACGGCCAGACGGGCGCGTTTCTTGTCATCGGACTTGACGATGGTCCAGGGGGCGGCCTCTGTATGGCTGCGATGCAGAGTCTCGCGGATGGCGTCGCTATAGGCGTCCCATTTGTGCAGCCCGTCCACGTCGATCTTGCTCAGCTTCCACTGTTTCAGCGGGTCCCGCTCGCGGGCCAGAAAGCGGCGCAGTTGCTCGGCCCGGCCTACGTTCAGCCAGATCTTGAAGAGGTGTATCCCCTCATCCACCAGCATATCCTCGAATTCGGGCACCTGATGAAAGAACTGCTCGCGCTGAGTCCCGGTGCAGAAGCCGAAGACATGTTCGACCACACCGCGATTGTACCAGCTGCGGTCGAACAGCACGATCTCGCCGCCTGCGGGAAGATGCTGGATATAGCGCTGGAAATACCACTGGGTCGCCTCGGTATCCGACGGCTTGGACAGCGCCACCACCCGCGCGCCGCGCGGGTTCAGGTTCTCGGTGAACCGCGAGATCGTGCCACCTTTGCCAGCCGCATCACGCCCCTCGAAGACGATGGCAATCCGCGCGCCACTGCGGCGCGCCCAGGCCTGCAGCTTGACCAGTTCGATCTGGAGACTCTCCATCTCGCGGTCATAGTCCTTGCCCCCCATCTCGGTGGCATAGGGATAATCGGGATTGATCAGATCATCCTTGCCCGCCCCGCGAATGGCCTCGCGGATATGGTCAGGGGCGTGGTTGTCGAAAAAATCGCTTATGGCGCCGTCGAATGGCAGGCTCATGGCTTCATTGACCCTTGTTTTGCCTGACTATGGCCCAGTGACCGGATCAACGCAATCGCGCGCGGGCGGCGGCGCGGTCGATCGCCTCCGCGACAGCGGCCGGAGCGGAATGGTGCGGCATATGACCGATCCCCTCCAGCCGGGTCAGCACAGCACCGGGGATCTGTCGCGCCAGAGGTTCCGAATGGATATGGATCGGCACGACGTCATCGGCCGTGCCATGCACGATTTCGACCGGCATCGGCAAAGTGCTGTAGCGGGCCGACATCTCGACAACATGGGGGCGCAGGGAATTGACCTGCCGTGCATTGGCACGCAGCGTCTCGCGCCGCAGGGTTAGTCCTGATCCGATATAGTCGGCATAGCCATCGGGCGGCGATTGCGGTGCAAAGATACTGTCCAGCGCGCCATCCACCTGACCACGTGGCGGAAAGGCCGCGATCAGCGGCACCACCGTCGCGCCACCGATGGCCGATGAGGCCACCCCGTAAAGCACACCCAGCCCGCCCGGCCAGGGGTTCGAGGCGCCCGACAGCACGACCAGTGCCGCCGTGTCCTCGGGCCGGCTCAATCCCCAGGCCAACGCGACCGCACCGCCATAGGAATGTCCCAGAACGATGGGATTGCTGACGCCAAGCTGATCGGCGGCGGCCTGAAGAAAAGCCGCCTGTTGCAGCGGGCTTTCCGCAGCCGTGGTGAAAGCACCGCTGAATTCATCCGACACGCGATCCGACCAGCCCAGACCGGGGCGGTCAAAGACGATGACGCGGTAATTGTCCTTCATCCTTTCGACAAAGGAAAAGGTGAAATCCCGCGTATTGCCCGAAGCCCCGTGGATCAACACCAGATCGGGTCCCGCGCCCTCGACATGGGCATGCACACGCTGCCCATTGACCGTCACGAATTGCCCTGTCGGGGGATAGCTGGCCTCGGCCGCTGCGGCGCGCGTGTCGGCGCGACGGTCCACAATGACCCCGCATCCGCCCAAAAGCGCCAGAGTGGCTACGACAGAGATCACCTTATGTGCCGATTTCATCCAGCTCGAACGGGGTTGACTGATAAATCTGGTTTATCCAGTTACCATATAGAAGATGCGCGTGACTTCTCCACCGATTGAGAGGCGTCCTCGCGGGATCGTCATTTGGATAATAGTTCAGCGGCACATTGATCGGGGTGCCGGTGGCGACATCGCGGTCATATTCCTGTTTCAGCGTATCGCTGTCATATTCGAAATGGTTGAAGATATAGAGCGCCCGATGGGACGGGTCCTCGACAAGGGCTGGGCCGACCTCATCGCTGGCCAGCAGCGTCACCAGACCGGGGGCCGCGTCGATCTCGGCCTGCTTGACCTCGGTCCAGCGGCTGACAGGGATCACGCAATCATCCGAAAACCCGCGCAGATAGGGCGAGGCGGGGGCCATGTTCCGATGCCGGAAACAGCCAAAGGCCTTGGCCTCCAGCATATGTTTCCGCACACCGTGGAAATGATAGATCATCGCCATGCCGCCCCAGCAAACGCCGAAGGTGGAATGGACATGGGTTTGCGTCCAGTCAAAGACCTGCCGCAGCTCATCCCAATAGGTCACTTCCTCAAACGGCAGATGCTCGATCGGTGCGCCGGTGATGATCAGACCGTCATATTTCTCGCCCGTGGCCGCCACTTCACTGAAGGGGCGGTAGAAGCTTTCCATATGTTCGGCAGCAGTGTTCTTGGTCTGATGCTCGGACATGCGGATCAGCGACAGCTCGATCTGAAGAGGCGTGGCCCCGATCAGCCGGGCAAACTGGTTCTCGGTCTGGATCTTTTTCGGCATCAGGTTCAGCAGCCCGATCTTCAGCGGGCGAATATCCTGCCGCGCGGCCTGATCCTCGTCCATGACCATCACACCTTCGCGCGTCAGCACGTTGAAGGCGGGCAGGGTGGCAGGGATCTTGATGGGCATGTGGAACGTCCTTCTGGGTCTTGTCGGATGGGTGCAGATAGGGCGGGTGTCAGCCCCGCTCAAGGGCCATGGCGATCAGCGCATCGACATCGGCGGCGCTGCGGACGGCGGCGACCTCATCGGCGGTGACGGTCACGCCCCAATTGCGCGCCATCGCCGCATAGCGCGGTTGCCGATGCGCCAAGGCCTGCGCATAGGTCCAGCGGATGAAGGCATCCGGATCGACATCACCCTCGGACACATGGTTCAGGCTCAGATATTCGTGCCAGACCCGGTCCAGAAACGCCGCCTGATAGGACATGGGCTTTGGCGCCTTGTCGAAACGGCGGATCAGTTCGGCGGTATGCGCTTCGTCGCCCTTGATCCAGACCATCAGCGTGGTCTCGGACAGCGCCTTGAGCACCGGATCGTGCGGGTTCTCGGGGTCCACCCATTCGCAGATCGACCCGCCGGTATCGCAGACGAAATGCGGATAACCATACAGCGCCTCGGCCCTCTCGATGAAATAGCCGGTATCCATCAGGGCATGGATCTCGGCTTGCCGGAACTGCGACTGACGGCGGGTATATTCGGCGTAAGGAAGACCGCCCTTGGCCGGATCACCGGGCTTGCCCAGATAGGAGGATACGGGCTTGAGGTTATGAAACGTGATGTTCGACCCGATATAGATCGAATCCGACAACAGCAGATCACGCAGGAAGGGCACTTTCATCGCCTCGGCCTTGGCATTGTCGGCGATATATTCGCCCATGTAGCGCGTGCCGATCCGGTAATCGATCGAGTAGTGGAACCAGTCCCCGTGATCGCGCAGCAGCGTGGCCAGATGGGTCTTGCCCAAGCCCGACATGCCGAAGAACAACACCCGCTTGCGCGGCGCTGCCAGCCATTCTGCCGCTGAACTATAGATCATGGACGCATCCCCTTTGCCTGCGCGATGTGGTAGCCCCGCCTGCAAGGGTGGTCAACGCTCTTGCAGCCTCACTGAACAGGCGGCGGCATTGCCCCCGCCGCGCGGCGCCGGTTCAGGATGCGCCCGTCGATCACCACCAGACCCGCCGCCAGCAGCGCGAAACCCGCATAGGCGCGGATCGGCAGCGCCTCGTCCAGAAAGACAGATCCCAGCAGGATGGCGACCGGGGCCACCAGCAGCGTGACCAACAGCACATTGCCCGACCCGGCCATGGCCAGCACACGATAATACAGCAGATAGGCCAGAGCCGTGGCCACGACCGACAGATAGGCGATGGCCACCCATGTGACGTCCGCATAATCCAGACGCGGCACCCCCTCCTGCCACAAGGCCAGCGGCAGGATCACCAGCGTTGCCCCGCTCAGCATCCCCGCCGCCGCCACCTGCGGGGCCAGACCCGACAGACGCGCCCGGTTGAAGACGCTCCCGAACGCATAACACAGCGCCGCCCCGATCAGCGCCAGTTGCGCCAGCGCCGTCAGGTCCAGCCCGCGCACCGCATCCGGCCCGATCACCGTGACCGCGCCCGCAAAGCCCAGCCCGATCCCCGCCAGCTTGCGCCGCGTCAACCGCTCGTCCGCGAAGACCAGCGCGGCGACCAACACGCCGAACACCGCCGTGGAACAGTTCAGGATCGAAGCCAGCCCCGACGGAATATGTGTCTGCCCCCAGGTGATCAGCGCAAAGGGCAGGGCAGTGTTCAACACGCCCGAAAAGACAAACCCCGCCCAGACGACCGGATCACGCGGCAGCGCCAGGCGGCGGATCAAGACATAGGCCCACAGGATCAGCGCCGCGCCCGTCACGCGAAAGGCGACCACGCTGACAAACCCCACCTCGCGCAGGATCACCGCGTTCGACAGGAAGGAGGCCCCCCAGATGCCGCCCAAGAGCAGCAGTTCGACCCAGGCCCGCAGAGAGATGGATTTTTGTGTCATGGCGCGGTGTTATGCCTGTGACAGGACGCCCGCAACCCGTTTCCTGCGGTTACCCGCGCCGCCGCGTCTCGTGCCAGATGTTCAGATAGTTTCCGGCAAAGATCACCAGCGCGCCCGCAAAGACGAACAGATCCAGCGGCTCGCTGTAAAGCAGCATCCCCACGATCGCGATGACAGGCAGGCGGGTGAAGTCGATGGGGATCACCACCGTCGCCGGCGCGATGGACAGCGCATTGGTCAGGCAGAAATGCGCCATCAGCCCGGCACAGCCGATCACGACGACCCAGGGCAGGCTCGTGGCAGAAGGAAGAGCGATATCCCCGTCATAGCCCGCCGCGATCAGACCGAACACAACTTGGGTCGTTGTCAGATAGAACAGGATGCAGGCGATGCTTTCCGTGCGGGTCAGCTTTTTCGTGAACATGATGGTGAAGGCGAAACAGATCGCCGACAAGGCCGCCGTGATGACACCTGGGTTCAGACTGTCTGGGCTGGGCCGCGCCACGATGAGGATGCCGATGAACCCCAGCACCGCCGCCAGCGTCCGCATCGGCGTCATCCGCTCGCCCAGCACCAGTGGCGACAGCACCAGCACCCAGAGCGGCGAGGTGAATTCCAGCGCAAAGACCTGCGCCAGCGGGATCACGGTCACCGCATAGAACCACAGGTTCTGCCCGCTGAAATGCGCCAGGTTCCGCATGATCTGCAAACCGGGATGGCGGCGAGACACCTCGTGCCAGCGCCGCGTCAGGGTCAGCACGGCAAAGACGATGAGCACGCCCACGATAGAGCGGTAGAGCATGATCTCGAACGTATCCAGATCCAGCGACGCCTCACGTCCCGCCACGGCCATGGCCGAAAACGACCCGATGGCCCCGATCATCCAGAGCGCCGCGCGCAGCACAGGCGGCGGCGCAGGCAGGATCGCCGGGATCGGGGTGGTCATGCGGCACCGTCCTCGGTGATGGCGTAATCGCGGGTGATCCCGGATGTCTGCACTGCCCAATCGGTCGCCGCCGCCCGCGCCTGATGCGCATCGAATGCGGCACGATCCAGAAAGGACTCCGCGACCTGCCAGATCAGCGGATCATCCGTGGGCGTCACGTCAAATGTTACGCATCCCGGCTCGGCCCGTGTCAGGCGGATATGCTCGGGCAGGGCCATCATCACGGCACGCGCCTGCGCATGGGATGCGCAGATCAGGCGTCCTGTGAGATGGATCATTCCCATTCGATCGTGCCCGGCGGTTTCGAGGTCACATCATAGGTGACGCGGTTGATCCCCTTGACCTCGTTGATGATCCGCGTGGCGGTCTCGCCCAGAAAATCATGGCTGAACGGGTAATAATCGGCTGTCATCCCGTCCACGGATGTGACCGCCCGCAGCGCACAGGCGAAATCATAGGTCCGCCCGTCGCCCATCACGCCGACCGTGCGCACAGGCAGGATCGCCACGAAAGCCTGCCAGATATCGTCATACAGCCCATGCCTGCGGATCTGGTCGATAAAGACCGCATCCGCCTTGCGCAGGATCTCCAGCTTCTCGCGGGTGATCTCGCCGGGGCAGCGGATTGCCAGACCGGGGCCGGGGAAGGGGTGACGCCCTATGAAACTGTCCGGCAGGCCAAGCTCACGCCCCAGGGCGCGGACCTCGTCCTTGAACAGCTCGCGCAGCGGTTCCACCAACTTCAGGCCCATCTTCTCGGGCAGGCCGCCCACATTGTGATGCGACTTGATCGTGACCGACGGACCGCCGCTGAAGCTGACCGATTCGATCACATCGGGATACAACGTGCCCTGGGCCAGAAATTCCGCACCCTCGATCCCGCTGGCGTATTTCTGGAACACGTCGATGAACAGCCGCCCGATGATCTTGCGCTTGGTTTCGGGGTCGGACACACCTTCCAACTCGCCCAGAAACAGATCCGCCTCATCGGCATGGATCAGCGGGATGTTGTAATTGTCGCGGAACATGGCAACCACTTCAGTCGCCTCGTTCTGCCGCAACAGCCCGTGATCGACGAAGACGCAGGTCAGCTGATCGCCGATCGCCTCGTGGATCAGCACAGCCGCGACCGAGGAATCGACCCCGCCCGACAGCCCGCAGATCACGCGCTTGTCGCCCACCTGTTCGCGGATCTTGCGGATCGCTTCCTCGCGATAGGCCCCCATGGTCCAGTCGCCGGTAAAGCCCGCGTCGCGGATGAAATTCTCATAGAGCGTCTTGCCATTGGGCGTGTGATGCACCTCCGGGTGGAACTGCACCGCATAGAACCGCCGCTCCAGATCCGCCGTGATGGCGAAGGGCGCGTTGGGCGAGGTGCCGTAGACCTCGAACCCCGGCGCGATGCGGCTGACATGGTCGCCATGGCTCATCCAGACCTGCTCACGCTCTTCAAGGAACCAGCCCTTCAGAAGGTCGATCCGGCCATTGGCGGGGGTCACATAGGCGCGTCCGAACTCGGCAGTGCCGTGGCCCGATTCGACCTTGCCTCCCAGCATCTCCATCATGACCTGCTGGCCATAGCAGATGCCCAGAAGCGGCACGCCAAGGGTGAACACGCTTTCGGGCGGGCGTGGCGATCCTTCGCGGGTCACGCTGTCCGGCCCCCCCGACAGGATCACGGCCTTCGGCGCGAATTCGGCCAGAAAGGCATCCGTCACCTTCTGATAGGGATGGATTTCGCAATAGACGTTCAACTCGCGCAGGCGACGCGCGATCAGCTGCGTCACCTGGCTGCCAAAGTCGATGATGAGAAGGCGGTCATGGGATGTCTGGCTCATGTCAGCCTCCTAGGCCAAGGTCTTGCTTTGCGCAAGTCTCCCTGCGGCATGGCACGACAGGCCAAGGGGTGGATATGTCGCTTTTCCCCCTCAATAGCCGGATTTTGCGCCCACGGCCCGGCGCGAACCCGGTATCAGGTGGCAAACCGCCGAAGGGGCGGTGGCATCGGCATGAAGGATGAGACAGATGGAAGAGGTTCAGACGCGCAGACCGGCACGCGGTGGTGGTGGTGCAGCGCGACGCGCCGAGCGCGGGGCCGTATCCTTTGAAACGGCGCAATATATCCGCCGCAACATTCCCAATTTCGAGGTGCTGACCGAAGAAGCGCTTGAGATCATCGAGACCAATGCCGAAACGGTGCTGGCCGAGATCGGGGTGAATTTCGTCAACAACCCCGCCGCACTGGAGCTCTGGCGCAATGCCGGGGCCGAGATCGAGGGCGAGCGTGTCCGCATCCCGCGCGGTCTGGCCCGCCAGCTTTGCGCCACGGCCCCAAAGGAATACACCCAACACGCTCGCAACCCCGCGCGCAATGTGGTCGTGGGTGGCAAGAACCTTGTCCTGGCCCCCGTCTATGGCCCGCCCTTCGTGCATGACGCCAAAGGGGGCCGCCGCTATGCCACGATGGAGGATTTCCGCAAATTCGTGAAGCTGGGCTATATGTCGAAATGGCTGCACCATTCGGGCGGCACGGTCTGCGAGCCCACCGACATCCCCGTCAACAAGCGCCATCTGGACATGCTCCATGCCCACATGACCCTGTCCGACAAGCCCTTCATGGGATCGGTGACGGAACCAAGCCGGGCGCAGGATTCGGTCGAGATGTGCGAAATCCTGTTCGGCCGAGACTTCGTGCAGAACAACACGGTGATGACCAGCCTCATCAACATCAACTCGCCGATGACCTTCGACGATGTGATGATGGGCAGCCTTGAGGTATACGCCCGCAACAACCAAGCCTGCATCATCTCGCCCTTCATCGTGGGCGGTGCCATGGCCCCTGTCTCGGTCGCGGGCACGCTGACGCAGGTTCTGGCCGAGGTGCTGGCCGGCATCGCCTATAGCCAGCTGGTGCGCAAAGGCGCGCCCGTGATCTTCGGCGCTTTCGTGACCTCGATCGACATGAACTCCGGCGCGCCCACCTTCGGGACGCCCGAGGCCAGCCATATCACCTATGGCGCGGGTCAACTGGCGCGCCGCATGGGTCTGCCGTTCCGCTCGGCAGGTTCTTTCTGCGGCTCGAAACTGCCAGACGCGCAGGCCGCCTATGAAACCGCCAACAGCCTGAACATGGGCCTGCTGTCCGGCGTGAACTTCATGCTGCATGCCTGCGGCTGGCTGGAAGGCGGGCTTGTCTCCAGCTTCGAGAAATTCGTGATGGACGCAGACCAGTTGGGCGCGCTGCACAAGTTTGCCGAAGGCGTCGCCATGGACGAGAACGCGCAGGCCATGGGGGCTATCCGCGAAGTCGGCCCCTCTGGGCATTATCTGGGCTGCGCCCATACGCAGGCGAATTTCAAATCCGCCTTCTGGCGCTCGGACGTGTTCGACTACAAACCCTATGAGACATGGCACGAGGAAGGCGCCCGCGACACCATGGCGCTGGCAGGCGCCAAGGTCGAGCAGATGCTGGCCAATTACCAGCAACCCGCGATGGACCCCGCAATCGCCGAGGCGCTGGCCGGCTATGTCGCTAAGAAGAAAGAAAGCATGGCCGACGCCTTCATGTAAGGCGCGCCCATCCTGAAAAGCTTGGCAGGGCGGTCCGCGGGCCGCCCTGTTGCATGTCGGGCAGCCCGCCGTCGCGGCGGATCAGGCCGGAACGGCCAGTTCCGGGGCTGGGGTGGCAGGCGGCACCAGCGTTGGCCGGGTCGCCCGCAGGATGCGCGCCTCGCCGATGACCGCGATCATCACCTCGACATGGCGCATGCTGGAGTAAGCCGCGTCACCCGCGCGGCGGCTGTCATCCAGACCGGCCTCCATCTCCATCAGATGCGCCAGAGCTACCGCGTTGCGCGGCAAGCCCCCATGGCCCAGAAGCCGCGGCAGATGAATGTCGCGCCGGTAATCCTCGGCCCCGATCCGCGCCGCGCGGATCAGAAGGCGCGGGCGGCGCAGATGGTCCAGACGGTGCAGGATATCGGTCATGGCGTGGCGTCCTATGCAGCATCGGGCACAGCGCCCGATGGCATCCACACAAGCACGGGTCAGGGGGATGTTGCGTGCCGTGCCGGACCAGCGCGCGCCCCCTTTGCCATTATTCAATATTTGGAAACAATTATGGCAAAAACGCCAAATCGTTAACGAACTGGTAAGAAGTGCATTCTTAGGTTGAAAGTTCTTCTGGGGATAACCTGTGGATAACTGTGGCAGGAGGGCTGACATGACAACCATAGACGGGGGTGTGACCACAATTAACGGACCTTGCGACCCTCAGCCACCCGGATGCGCCCCCGCATGGGTGCCGCAGGATGCGCTGCGCTATCTGGCCCATACCGAAGCCGGATTGCCGATCCGCGCTCTGGCCCGCAGCGCGGGTTGCCATGCTTCGACCGTATTGCGCCAGATCCGGCGGCTGGAGAACCGCCGCGATGACCTGCTGGTCGATGAGGCGCTGCGCCGCCTTGGCACCATCCACTTCACCCGCGCCCCGGCCAAGGTTCCGGTCGTGGCGCGACCCCAACCCTCGCAGAAAGAGGTAGCGCCCATGCAGACGGAATGCCTGACCCAGACACCGACGAGCGATACGGCTCCGTCCTACGAGGTGCTGCGCCGCGAGGCGCGCCGCGTCCTGCGGCGGCTGTCCGAACCCGGTGCCGTTTTGGCCGTGGCGACCGAGATGGACAAGGCCGTGGTCGTGCGTGACATCGCGGGCGGTGCCACAACCCGCACGGCCGTCGTGGACCGTCCGGTGGCGCAGGCCATGGCGCTCAAGGAATGGATCGCCTGCGATGCACCGGGCCGGATCTCGCGCTACCGGATCACCGGTCTGGGGCGCACGGCGCTGGCAACCCTGATGGCCGAAGCCGAGAACATGGCCCGCCGCGATCTGGCCGAAGGTCAGGCGCGCTTTGCGGGGCAGGGCCATCCGGCGGAAGGGGACATTGAGGACGATACCCCCCCGACGGCGACAAGACGCAGGATGCGCTACTGCGTGAACGAATCCCCGCTGCTGGCGCTGTCACGGCGGCGCGACAAGGCGGGTAAACCCTTCCTGTCCGACGAGCTTGTCGCGGCAGGCGAGAGGTTGCGCGAGGATTTCGAACTGTCCCAGATGGGGCCGAAAGTGGCCCAGAACTGGGACCGGTTCCTGACCGCAGGCGTGCAGGGTGGCGCGGCCGAGACCGGCTTGCAGCGCGGGCCCGAGGCCGCACGCACACGGATCGGCGCCGCCCTGCGTGACCTCGGGCCTGGCCTTGGGGATGTGGCCCTGCGGTGCTGCTGCTATCTGGAGGGGCTGGAACAAGCCGAGAGAAGGATGGGTTGGTCCGCGCGCTCGGGCAAGATCGTGTTGCGGATCGCGTTGCAACGCCTGCGACGGCACTATGACGATCAGGGGCAGGCGGGGTCGATGATCGGCTAAGGTTTCAGCCGCCCACCAGCCAGCCCACGAAATACGCCACCAGCGCACAGACCGACCCCACTGCCACTGTCTCGAGCAAGGCGCGGCGCAGCCTGTCGCGCGTGGCGACCCACCGCAGCAATCCCAGCGCCACCAGCGCAAGAAGGGTCATCGCGACCGACAGATAGAAGGTCGCCTGCGTCGGCTCCATGACGAAATAGGGGCTCAGCGGCACCGCACCGAAGATGACAAAGGACAGGAAGGTCATCAGACCATTCAACGCCGGATTGGCATCCTCGGGCGCCTGCATCCCAAATCCCCAGGACAGGGTCAGATCCGCCATCAAGGGCGGATGCACCGCCAGCAGACGCGCCGTCTGCACGGCCTCATCCTCTGGCAGACCCCGCGTTTGCAGCAATTCGGCCATCAGGTCGGTCTCGGTCTCGGGATCCTTGCCGATCCGCCTGATCTGGGCGGCGTGACGCTGATCGTAAAGGTCGTTCTGCGACCGCATCGACAGGAATTCGCCCAACCCCATGCTGACCGCATCCGCGAACAGGTTCGCCAGACCGAAGACCAGCACCGCCAAAGCGCCGATCTGCGCGACACCTTCAGCCCCCGCTCCGGCAAAACCGGCCACGATGGCGAAGGTGGTGACGATCCCGTCATTGCCACCAAAGACAAGCTGCTTGAGATGGTCCTGCGTCCGGGCAAGTGCGGAAGGTCCGCCCCGTTTGGCTGGCTGGGTGGCTTGCTCGGTCATGGGACCTCGTGACTGTGCAGACGCTGTTGCGGGGATAGCAAGCCCCGGCCCAAGGCGCAATCGGCGCGTGGCGGCACGGCCACTGCCGCAGACCTTCCGCAGTTTGTCACGCTTTCGTCCCAAAAACGGGCGAACCCGCTGATAAGCTTAGCCTGTTCATTCAAAGGTATGCCCATGGTCGACAATCACCACACCACATCCGCCCCGCAACTGCCCGTGACGTTCCGGCCGCACTATCCCTGGTTCGTCTGGCCCAGCATGGCCATGATGACCGTGCTCGGCCTCATCCCGCTCTGGGCCGCAAGCCATACCCTGAGCGCAAGCCCTGACGGGCTGGCCGCCGTGATCGAAACCCACCTGCTGATGATCGCCATGGGGCTTTTCCTGCTGGCCTTCCCGGCCTTGCTCATCGTCTCGACCCTGAAGGGCCTGCCCACGCTCGAGATTGACCAAGGGACAGTGTATCACAGGTCCATCACAGGCCGGGTACAGGTGATCCGCCTGTCCGACTATGCCGAAGTATCTCTGGGCGAGGCGGTTCTGGCCAAAGGCTATCAGCCCCGGCTCGAAGCCGTGCCGATGCAACCGGGCGACCCCCTCAGAACGCTTCCGCTACGTCCCTTCGTCCACACCCGCGCCGATGCCGAGGCACTGGTCTCTCTGATCCGCCACGCGGCTGGCGAAAGACCCAAGCCCACTCCGACACAGGCGATCCAGCAGAAAAACCACACCCGCAGGGAATGGCGGACCCTTTGGTTCATCATTGGCGGCGCGACAATCCTGCTGATCCTGCTCAAGTGGTATGACTGAACCCGCCGTGAACAATAACGCACATTGCGGAAAGGCGCCCCGCCACATAACTTAAGGTTATGAACATCACCCTGCGGCAACTGACTTATTTCAAGGCGCTGGCCGAGCAGCGCAATTTCGGCCGCGCGGCCGAGGTCGTGCATGTCTCGCAACCTGCCTTGTCGGTCCAGATCCGCGAGCTTGAGAAAACATTGGGCGCGGTTCTGGTTGAACGGCAGGCCCGCGATGTGGTGCTGACGCCCTTCGGGCGGCGCATCCTTGCCCATGCCGAACGCGTTCTGGCCGCGACACAGGCGCTGGGGGACGCGGCCCGCTGGCGCGGCGGGCTGTCCGGGCAGTTGCGCCTTGGTCTGATCCCGACCATCGCCCCCTATCTGCTGCCCACCGCGCTCGAAGCTCTGCGCTCGCGCGATATCTCGCTGGATGTGCAGGTGCAGGAAGCCAAGACCGGTCGCCTGTTGGCGGAGCTGCGCGCGGGCCGTCTCGATGCCGCGGTCATCGCACTCCCCTCGGCAGAAGAGGGGTTGATCGAGATCCCGCTTTTCGAGGATCGCTTCCTGCTGGCAGGCTCCGCAGCCCGTCTGGCCGCGCAGGGCGGCGGACCGGGGGCCGATGCGCTGCGCCCGATGGAACTGGGGGCAAGCCAGCTTCTGCTGCTGGAAGAAGGCCACTGCCTGACCGATCAGGCGCTGGATGTTTGTGGCCGTGGACGCGGACATGCGCAAATCAATATGGGCGCCTCATCGCTCAGTACGCTGTCGCGTCTGGTCGCGGCGGGCTTCGGCCTGACATTGATGCCCGAACTGGCCGCCCTGCAGGAACAGCGCGCCGCCCCCGACATGCATCTGATGCGCTTCTCCGCGCCCGAGCCCGCGCGTCAGGTGGGACTTGTCCGGCGCGAGGCCAGCGAGGATGACGGCTGGTTCACCGCCCTTGCCACCATGCTGTCCGACGTTGGCACCACACTCGTGGCCGAGGCGCGGCGGGGATGTCCCTGATCCCGCCATCACGGGTCCGCGCGCGGAACATTCAAGCCCTTTAAACGCCTGCGCAAAAAGAGTATCTGAAAACAACACCTCACCATCCCCCGAAAGGCAGTGCGATGCGCGACCTGAAAATCCCCGGCCAACGGCACCCCGAAAAGGCGCATCGCCCCGACAATGCCCAGCCGAAAAAGCCCGACTGGATCCGCGTGAAGGCACCGACTTCGCAGGGTTACAAGGACACGCGCAACATCATTCGCGAACACAAGCTGGTCACGGTCTGCGAAGAAGCAGGCTGCCCCAATGCGGGCGAATGCTGGAGCCAGGGCCACGCCACCATGATGATCATGGGTGAGATTTGCACCCGTGGGTGCACCTTCTGCAACATCGCCACTGGCAAACCCCAGACGCTGGACGTGTTCGAACCGGGCCGCGTCGCGGATGCCGTGGCCAAGCTGGGGCTGAACCATGTGGTCGTCACCTCGGTGGACCGTGACGATCTGGACGATGGCGGGGCCGAGCATTTTGCACAGACCATCCGCGCCATCCGCCACCGCGCCCCCGGCACCACGATCGAGGTGCTGACCCCCGATTTCCTGAAATGCGCGCCCTCCGCCCTTGAAACCGTGGTGGCCGCGCGCCCCGATGTGTTCAACCACAACCTTGAAACCGTGCCGGGCCTTTATCCCGAAGTCCGCCCCGGCGCGCGCTATTTCCACTCGTTGCGCCTCTTGCAGCGGGTCAAGGAACTGGACCCGTCGATGTTCACCAAATCCGGCATCATGGTCGGCTTGGGCGAGGATCGGCAATCCGTGCTGCAAGTCATGGACGACATGCGCGCCGCCGATATCGACTTCCTGACCATCGGCCAATATCTGCAACCCACGCCCAAACATCATGCGGTGGATCGTTTCGTGCATCCTGATGAGTTCGAAACCTATGAAAAAGCAGCCTATGGCAAGGGCTTTCTCATGGTCTCGGCCACGCCGCTGACCCGGTCAAGCTATCACGCGGGCGAGGATTTCGCGCGCCTCAACGCCGCTCGGCAAGCCAAGCTGGGCCGGGTCTGACCCGGCCAGTCATTCAACCGCGGGCAACCGCTTGAGATAGGCCGCTAGGGCGGCGCGATCCGTATCCGGCAATTGCGCCAGACTTTCCACGACAGCGGCCATGCTGCCGCCAGCGGTGTCATAGTCCGGCGTAAAACCGGATGTGAAATAGGCGATCAGATCCGCCTCGGACCAGTCCAGTTTCGCAGGCGTGATATTGGGAATCGTCCCCTGACCCGATGGATTGGGTGCCCCCGCCATCCAGCGGTCCCGGTCCAGCCCGCCCAAGACCCCGCGCGGCGTGTGGCATTCCGCGCAATGGCCCAAAGCTTCGGCCAGATAGCGGCCCCGCGCCTCGACCTCGGTCAGATCGCCCGCCACCTGCCAGCCATCCGTCACATAAAGCGCCTTCCACAGCCCCAGCCCCCGCCGAAGGGTAAAGGGAAAGGCCAGATCATGCGCCCGGTCCGGCGTCGCATCGGCGGGCAGGGTGATCAGATAGGCATGCAGATCCGCGATATCCTGCGGGCTCACCCGAGAATAGGCAGCATAGGGAAAGGCCGGATAATAGTGCTGCCCAGTGGGCGAGGTGCCGTGGATCATCGCATTGGCCAGATCGGTCACCGACCAGTCGCCGATGCCATGTTCCGGGTCAGCCGAGATATTGGGCGCGTGAAAGGTGCCGAAATCCGACACGAAGGCGCGCCCCCCGGACAGGACAAGCTTCTTATCGCCACTGGCCCCTTCGGCACTGTGACAGGACGCGCACCCGCCCGCATGAAAGACCACGGCACCGCGTGCCGGCACCCCGATCAGATCAGCATAGTCACCCGCATCAACCCGTTCAGGCGTGGTGATCCACCACCCCGCGCCGGCCAATGCGACCGCGAAAAAGCCGATGATCGTCAGCGTCTTGCGCATCCAGCGTCACGTGACGGACCGCCCCGGTCCGTCACCTGCTCCTGTCAGTTGCTGGGCACGCGATAGGCCTTGTGGCAGGCACCGCAAGCCCCGCCCAAGGGGCCCATCGCCGCCTGCAGACTGGCCAGATCGGTTCCCGCCGCCACTTCCATCGCCGTGGCCGCCGTCACCAGATCGGCGCCCTTGGACATGACGTCGGGCATGTTCTGCCACAGCTCGGCCATGACCTTGGACCCCTCGACACCCATCTCGTCCGACCCCTCGGGCCAAAGCCGCGACTGATCCAGCTGCGCCAGACTGGCCAGATTTCCCGCCGCAGCCGAGGCGGCGGTCGCGTCATAGGGCACCTCGCCCTTGGCCATGCCCCCAAGCAGACCCAGATTGAACGCATAGAGCTGCATCTGTGCCTGCCGCGCCTTGGTGGCATCGGCCAGCGCCTTTTGCGCGGCATCCTGTCCGCTGGCGGCCCCGGCCAGAATGGCCAGCCCCAGAACAGTGCCGACGACGGTCATTCCCTTGAACATTCGCGATGACTCCCAATGGTTATGCTTCACAATGTCGCAAGCCTAACAGAGAATCCGCCGTCCCGAATGAACTTTTGGTGACTTTCACCGCAGCATGCGAAACCTTGCCCGCCGACCTGTCAGGGCTCGGTGAAGCGAACCTTGCCGATATAGGGCAGGTTCCGATTGCGCTGCGCGTAATCGATACCGTAGCCCACGACGAATTCGTCAGGGATCTCGAATCCGGTCCAGTCGGCCTTGATCGGTGCCTCGCGGCGGCTGGGCTTGTCCAGAAGCGCGATGGTCCGCAGCCTGTGCGGATTGCGCGACAGCAACAACTGCCGCACATGATACAGCGTGTGGCCCGTATCCACGATATCCTCGACCACAAGCACGTCACGCCCTTCAATGGCGCCGCGCAAGTCCTTGAGGATACGCACTTCCCGGCTGCTCTCCATCGCATTGCCATAGGATGACGCCTCAAGGAAATCGACCTCGACCGGCAGGTCCAGTTCGCGCACCAGATCGGCAATGAACACGAAGGACCCGCGCAGCAGCCCCACCACGACCAGCTTGTCCGTATCGGCGAATTCCGCTTCGATCTCATGCGAGAGACTCTCGATCCGGGCCGCGATGGATTTGGCCGAAATCATGCGGTCGATGACATAAGGACGCGTCGTCATGGGTTTTCCTTGCAATTCGGCGCTCACTCTACGAAATGGTGGCCCACTGTCACGCCCAAACTGTAGCGGAACTGCGCCTGCCCATGCCCACCCATCACGAAACCCGCCGTCTGCCCTATAGCGCGCAGCAGATGTATGATCTGGTCGCGGATGTGGGAAGCTATCCGCAATTCCTGCCGTGGTGCGCTGCCGCCCGCATCCGTTCGGTCACACCGCGCGCCGACGGGGCAGAGGTGATGGAGGCGGATCTGGTCATCAGCTTCAAGGTGTTCCGCGAACGATTCGGCAGCCGCGTCACGCTCTGGCCCCAGACCAAGAAGATCGACACCGAATATCTGGACGGTCCTTTCCGCTATATGAAATCCAACTGGGCCTTTGCCGACGCCCCCGACGGCGGTTGCAACGTCACCTTCTTCGTGGATTTCGAATTCCGCAATGCGGTCTTGCAGGGCATCATCGGCGTGGTCTTCAACGAAGCCATGCAGCGCATCGTCCGCGCTTTCGAGCGCCGTGCGGCACAGCTTTACGCCGCCTGAAACCCCGCTATGCTGGCCCGCGATCACAGGAGCCAGTCAACATGAGCATCACCCGTCACCTTTCTGAATTCGCGGCTGAAACACCGACTTCCCGGATTCCCGCCTCTGCCTTGCGGATGATGCAGCTATCCTTTCTGGACTGGGCGGCGGTGGGCATTGCCGGGCGGGATGAGCCTGTCTCGCGCATCACTCGCGACATGGTTCTGGATGAGGGCGGACATCCCCGTGCCAGCCTGATCGGGCATGACGCCCGCGTGCCCCCTCGCGCGGCGGCCCTGTCCAATGGCACGACTAGCCACGCGCTCGATTATGACGACACGCATTTCGCCCATATCGGCCACCCGTCTGTTGCGGTGATCCCGGCAGCATTGGCCGTGGCCGAAGACCTGGGCGCGGACGGGGCGGCGCTGCAAACAGCCGCCCTGATCGGGGTCGAGGCGTCGATCCGCATCGGTGTCTGGCTGGGGCGCAGCCACTATCAGACCGGCTTCCACCAGACCGCCACAGCCGGAGCTTTCGGGGCAGGGCTGGCCGCAGCGCGGCTGATGGGACTGGATGCCCAAGGGTGCGCCATGGTTCTGGGCCTTCTTGCCACGCGGGCATCTGGTCTGAAATCGCAATTCGGAACCATGGGCAAACCCTTCAACGCAGGCTTGGCCGCGGCGAACGGGGTCGAGGCGGCGTCTTTGGTCGCGCGCGGCTTTGTCGCCAACGCAGAGGCATTGGAAAGCGCGCAAGGATTCGGGCCGACTCATGCCGGTGAGAAGATAAGCTCCGGTCTGGAAAGTATTGGCCAGGAATGGCTTTTCGAATCCATCAGTCACAAGTTCCACGCTTGCTGCCACGGTCTGCACGCCGTTCTGGAGGCGGGGTTGTCACTGGCGCCACTCGACGCAGGCACCATCGCGCGGATCGAGGTCACGACCCATCCGCGCTGGATGACCGTCTGCAACCAGATCGCGCCCATGACCGGGCTGGGGGCCAAGTTCAGCTATGGCACGGTGCTGGCCATGCAGGTGCTGGGCCATGACACGGCCGTTCTGGACAGTTACTCCGACGCCGTCTGTGCCGATCCTGCGGTGCAGGCTCTGCGGGCGCGGGTCCATGTGACGGCGGATGACAGCGTGGCCGAAACCGCCACGCGCCTGCGTGTGGTGCTGCATGATGGCACGGCGCACGAGGCCACACATGACCTCAACGCACCGATGACGCTTGAGGCGCGGCAGTCCAAGATCCAGACCAAGGCCCGCAGCCTGCTGGGGGATCAACGCGCGGATGCGATCTGGTCACTGATCGCGGCGCAGGCGGATGCGGCGACCTTCGCAGCAACCCTGAAATAGTATTATTTTCAATATTTTGTCGGACGAACCTTAGGCGATAGCCGCCATCAGCAACACCAAGGCATGCGCGGTGGCGGCTTGCCTGACCTCTGCCCGCCCAAGGGGCCCGAACTCGACCGTTTCAACCCGCACAGGCACTCCGTGCCGCGCGATGCCGAAACAGACCCGCCCTTCGGGTTTGAACTCCGACCCGCCCGGACCGGCAATCCCCGTGATCGAGACTGCGACATCCGCCTCGGACGCCTGCAACGCGCCGGTGGCCATCTCTTGTGCCACAGGCTCGGACACCGCCCCATGCGCGAACAAGGTAGCGGGAGAGACCCCTAGCATCTGGGTCTTGGCAGCATTGGAATAGGTCACGAAGCCGCGCTCGAACACATCGGACGACCCGGCGATATCCGTCAACGCGGCCGAGACCATTCCGCCGGTGCAGCTCTCTGCCGTGGCGATGCGCAATCCTTTTTTGCGATACGCATCAATTATTTGGGATGCTATGGTCATGTCACAACCCCAGCACGCCATGCGAGATCCACGCGCCCAGACCCACCACAAGCGCGGCCATGACACCCGCAATCACATCATCCAGCATCACGCCCAAGGGTCCGTGCTGCCGGTCCGCCCAACCCACTGGCCCGGGCTTGGTGATGTCGAACAGGCGAAAGGCCACAAAGGCCGTGACCCAACCCGGCCAGAGCGCCAGAACACCCGCGCCGGAATGGCTCGCCCCGATCATCACGGGCAAAAGGGCGATCCACTGTCCCGCAACCTCGTCGATCACGATCTCGGACGGGTCGTGATCCTCTTTTCCCTGCGTTTCCAGTGCCGTAGCCCACCATCCCAATCCAAAGACCAGCAGAATGCCAAGTCCGAACAGCGGCACGCCGCCCAGCGTGAACAGCGCCCAGCCCACAGGCAAGGCCGCCAGCGACCCCCATGTCCCCGGCGCAGGCGTCAGGTGACCGACCCCGCCAAAGGTCGCGATGATATGGCTGGCCCGGCTCATGGCTTGATCAGCGTCGCTGTCGCAAGGGCGGCAATGCCTTCCTCGCGCCCCGTGAAACCCAGACGTTCACTGGTCGTCGCCTTCACCGATACGCGCGCCGGATCAAGCTCCATGATTGCGGCCATCTCGGCCTGCATCGCGCCCGCATGCGGCCCGATCTTGGGATATTCGCAGACAAGCGTGCAGTCTATATTGCTGATCTGAAATCCATTTTCGCGCGCAAGGCCAACAGCATGGCGCAGGAAAATATGGCTCGGCGCCCCTTTCCACTGCGGGTCAGAAGGCGGGAAATGCCGTCCGATATCGCCCATGGCCAGCGCGCCGTAGATCGCATCCGTCACGGCATGCATCCCCACATCGGCGTCCGAATGGCCTACCAATCCGCGCCCATGCGGCACCTTGACCCCGCAGAGCATCACGTGGTCGCCATCCCCGAACCGATGCACGTCATAGCCATTGCCAAGCCTGATATCCATCCCGCCCCCTTGTCCTGCCAATATCCGTTCTGCCCGCGAAAAATCCTCGGGCGTGGTGATCTTCAGGTTATCCGCATGCCCCGGCGTGATGACAACCCCGATCCCGGCGGCACGGGCGACCGCGACATCATCGGCGGCACCGCCCGGATGGGCGCGATGCGCCGCCAGCAAGGGCGCATAGTGAAAGCCCTGCGGCGTCTGCGCGCGAAACAGCCCGTCACGGGACTGCGCGCCCTGCACCAGACCGGCGGCGCCTTGCCACAGCGCATCCGTGACCGGCAGACCGGGCGCTGCCCCCTCGGCCTGCGACAAAGCCGACAGCACATCCGCAATCACCTGCGGCGGCGTGCAGGGCCGCGCCACATCATGAATCAGCACGCGGGTCACGCCCTGACCCTCCAGCGCCTCAAGCCCCCGCAGGACCGAGACGTCACGGCTCGCACCGCCCGTTGTGACCACAAGCCCGGCTTCCGGTGCCAGCAGATCAAGGTCTTCGGGATGCAGCACAACCACAACGCGGTCGATCCCCGGCGCGCGGCGAAACAGATCCAGCGTCCAGTCGATCACCCGCCGCCCGGCCAGCATCTGCCACTGCTTGGGGCGATCCCCCCCGGCGCGCGTGCCGCGCCCGGCGGCCACGATGATGGCCGCAGTCGTCATGCGGGCCTGTCCTGCGGGATAACTTGGCGTCTCAACGTCGGGTCCGGTCTTGCTGTTCGTGATTGCCTTCTGCATAGGGCGCAGGCGGCCAAAGGGCAATCTGCCAGTTTCACGGTCAGTTTGCCTAAATATTAGGCAATCATTTCGGGATTGCCTATATTAGGGCCATCTCCCCGGCTGGTATCGTTGTCGGCTCGTCCGCGCTGCGATAGCCAAGCACCAACGCACAAGGAATAGGCACGTGTCACTTCAGATCGGAGACCATTTTCTGTCCTCCCCAGTCCTGCTGGCCCCATTGGCCGGAATCACCGACCTGCCGTTCCGGTCACTGGTCGCCTCTTTCGGCGCGGGGCTCGTGGTCAGCGAGATGGTCGCCTGCCGCGAGATCGTGACCGGCCGGGTAGAAGCGCGCGAACGGGCGGAACTGGGGGCGGATGTGGCGGGAACCTCGGTCCAGATCGCGGGGCGCGATCCGCACTGGATGGCCGAAGCCGCCCGGATGATCGAGGCCAATGGCGCGCGCATCATCGACATCAACATGGGTTGCCCCGCGAAAAAGGTCGTAGGCGGCATGTCGGGTTCCGCCCTGATGCGCGAGCCCGATAACGCCCTGCGCCTGATCGAGGCGGTGGTGGGCGCGGTCAATCTGCCCGTGACGCTCAAGACCCGCCTTGGCTGGGACGATGATTGCCTGAACGCCCCCCAGATTGCCCGCAACGCGGAAGGGGCCGGGATCAGGATGATCACGATCCACGGACGCACGCGCTGCCAGTTCTACAAGGGCAGGGCCGATTGGGCGGCCATTTCCCGCGTGAAACAGGCGGTGGGCATCCCGGTCATCGCCAATGGTGATATCGTGGATGCCGTCACCGCGCGCCAGGCACTTCGCCTGTCCGGCGCGGATGGCGTCATGGTCGGGCGCGCAGCACAGGGGCGGCCTTGGCTGCTGGCGCAGATCGCCCATGATCTCTATGGCACACCCGCGCCGCAGATCCCTATCGGGGCCGCTTTTATAGACATGGTGACAAGGCATTACGAGGCGATGCTGATGTTCTATGGGGCCGAACTTGGCCTGCGCGTCGCGCGCAAGCATCTGGGCTGGTATATGGATCACGCGGGCAGCCAGACCACGCTGCGCCAGCGCGTTCTGACCGCCAAAACCCCGTCCGAGGTGCTGGCCCTGCTGCCCGACGCCTTGGGCGACGCCGCCCCCCAACAAGGGAGGCAGGCCGCGTGATCGACGATTCCGCCCTGTGGTCCTCCTTGCCGGTGCCGGCCATTCTGCTGGACCCCCAAGACATGATCGCCGATGTGAACCCCGCGGCAGAACTGTTCCTCAACGCCTCGCTCAAATCCGTGCGCGGACAACCCGTCTGGGACCGGGTCATGGTTGACGCCCCCATGCAGGAGGCGTTCGACCGCGCCCGCGAAACCTCGACCCCGCTTTTCGTCAATGACGTGGACGTGGGCACGGGCGAACGCGTGCCGCTGCACTGCAACCTGCAAATCTCGCCCATGCAGGGCCAGCCCGGCTTCATGATCCTGCTGATCTCGCCGCGTGAACTGGCGGGGCGTGTGACCCATTCCCATTCCGTGAAATCCGCCGCCAAGTCCGCCATCGGCATGGCCGAGATGCTGGCGCATGAGATCAAGAACCCGCTGGCGGGCATCACCGGGGCGGCGCAGCTTTTGTCCATGGGCCTCAGCGCCGAGGATATGGAACTGACCGACCTGATCGTCGAGGAAAGCCGCCGCATCGTGAAACTGCTCGAACAGGTCGAACAGTTTGGCAACCTCAGCCCCCCCGACCGGCGCGAGGTGAATATCCATGATGTGCTGGACCGCGCCCGCCGCTCCGCGCTTCTGGGTTTCGGCGCGCATATGAAGATCATCGAGGATTACGACCCCTCCTTGCCGATGGCCTGGGGCGACCCGGACCAACTGCTGCAAGTAGTGCTCAATCTGGTGAAGAACGCCTCGGAAGCCGCTGACAGGAATGGCGGAACCATTCGGCTGCGGTCCTATTACGAACATTCCTTCCGGCTGCGACGCAGCGATGGCCTGGGCCAATCCCTGCCGCTTCAGATCGAGGTGATCGACGATGGCCCCGGTCTGCCGGCCGACATCGCGGGCGATATCTTCGACCCCTTCGTCTCGGGCCGCGAGAATGGCACAGGTCTGGGCCTCGCTCTGGTGAGCAAGATCATGTCGGATCACGACGGCTGGATTTCGGTCGATTCCGTGCCGGGACGCACGGTGTTCCGCATGTCCCTGCCACGGGCGCCGCGCGAAAAGACCAAGGATCGCAAATCAACCACTGACCAACCCTCAAGGGAGTAGACGCCGATGGACGGAACCGTTCTGGTCGCCGATGACGATCGCACCATCCGCACTGTGCTGACTCAGGCACTGACGCGGGCGGGCTGCAAGGTCCATGCGACCTCGAGCCTGACGACGCTGATGCGCTGGGTGGCCGAGGGGAAGGGCGACGTGGTGATCTCGGATGTCATGATGCCCGATGGCAACGGGCTGGAGATGCTGCCCAAGATCGCGCAGGATCGCCCCGGCCTGCCGGTCATCGTGATTTCCGCACAGAACACGATCATGACCGCCATTCAGGCCGCCGAGGCCGAGGCTTATGACTATCTGCCCAAACCCTTCGATCTGCCCGACCTGATGAAGCGCACGGCGCGCGCGCTGGAAAGCCGCCGCCGCGTTGCCCCCTCGGCCCCGGTCAATGATGTGGCCGAACGCCCCGACGATCTGCCTTTGGTGGGGCGGACCCCCGCGATGCAGGCGCTCTATCGTCTGGTGGCGCGGGTCATGAATACGGATCTGCCCGTTCTGATCTCTGGTGAAAGCGGCACCGGCAAATCCCTGATCGCACGCGCCATCCACGACTTCTCGGACCGCCGCACCTTGCCCTTCGTGACGGTCACCGTCACCGACTTGCAGGATATCGAAGGTCCGGCCCGCGTGCTGGCGCGCGCCAAAGGCGGTTCCGTCCTCTTCGACGAGATCGGCGATATCGACATGGAAAGTCAGGCCCGGATCGTGCGGATGATGGACAGCCCCGGCGATCACGTGCCGCGTTTCATGGCCACCAGCCAGTCGAACCTGTCTCAGGCGATGGAAAAGGGCCGGATGCGGCAGGACCTCTACTATCGCCTCGGCGGTGCCACGGTCGAGGTGCCATCCTTGCGTGAACGTGTGGACGACATCCCGCTGCTGGCCGAGCACTTCCTCTTCCGCAGCGAAAGGGACGGAGCGCCCAAGCGGCGGCTGTCACGCGACGCGCTGGACCTGATGCGCGCCTATAGCTGGCCCGGCAATGTGCGCCAGTTGGAAAACGCGATCCGCCGCCTTGTCCTGACCAGCCGTGCCGACGAGATCACCCGCGCCGAGGTCGAGGCCGTTCTGGGCAACCAGCCCGAGATGGAACCCGTGCTGGGGGGCGGCAATGATACCGAGAAGCTGTCGGCCTCCGTCAACCGCCACCTGCGCCGCTACTTCGACCTGCATGGCAACATGCTGCCGCCGCCGGGCCTCTATGGCCGGATTCTGCGCGAGGTTGAGGGCCCGTTGCTGGAAATCGCCCTTGAGGCGACAGGCGGCAACCAAGCAAAATGTGCTGATCTTCTTGGGATCAACCGCAATACCTTGCGCAAGAAGATCACCGATCTGGATATTCGCGTGACACGGCGCCGCAAATTGATGTAAAACCGCAACAGATAAGTGGCAGATTGGCGTCGGTGCCGATCTGACCCGAAAAACGGCGGTCAGGCGCGTCAGCGCCGCATCAATCAGGACGGGGGCAACGGGTGATCACCCGGGCGCAGGGACGTATCGACTGGAACAGGCTTGCGCGGTTGCGCCGCCTGAAGAAGGTGGAGAATGTCGCCACATTGGGACTGGTCGTTCTGGGGCCGGTGCTGGCCGTGGCCACCTTTTTGGTGCTCGGACCGCTGGATCAGGGCTCCTCGGCCATCGGGCTGCGGCTGATCCTGCTGGTCGATCTGGTCTATGTCCTGCTTGTGGCGGCGCTGGTCCTGCAAAAGGTGGCAGGGCTAATCGCCGCCCGCCGCGCCCGGTCGGCCGGATCGCAGTTGCACTTGCGCCTGACGGGCGTGTTCGCGCTGTTGGCGCTGATTCCCACCGTGTCGGTCGCCATCTTCGCAGGTCTCACGATCAATGTCGGTCTGGAGGGCTGGTTCTCGGATCGTGTGCGGCAGGTGGTCGGCAGTTCGCTCGCCGCCGCAGAAGCCTATGAGGAAGAACACCGCCGCGACCTGACCGAAGATGCCATCGCGCTGGCCACCTATCTCGACAACACGCGCCGCAACACATTTTTCATGGGCGACGGCGATGTGCGTCGCGTGCTGGCCCAGGGGCAGGGCCAGATCCAGCGCGGCCTGCGCGAGGCCTATGTGATCGACGGCACGGGCGAAATCCGCGCGCGGGGTGAGCGGTCCTATCTTTTCGACTTCGAAACACCCAGCGCCGCCGTCATCTCTGCGGCGAGCGCGGGCGATGTCCAGATCATCGAGGATTGGGACAACAACGAGTTCCGCGCCCTGATCCGTCTTGGCGAATTCGTGGACCGCTACCTCTATGTCAGCCGCGACGTGGACGGCGAATTGTTGAACCTGCTGGATGACACCAAGGAAACCGCGCGTTTCTATCAACAACTCGAGAACGAGCGGGGCCGCGTCCTGTTCGAATTCGGTCTGGTCTATCTGGGCTTTGCCGTCATCCTGATTCTGGCCGCCGTCTGGCTGGGCATGTGGTTCGCCGAACGCCTGTCGCGTCCCGTGGGTCGTCTGACCGGGGCGGCACAGCGCGTCGGGGCAGGGGATCTGGAGGTGCAGGTGCCCGATGAGGCGGGCGATGACGAGATCGCCATGCTGGGCCGCTATTTCAACCAGATGACCCGACAGCTCAAGGGCCAGCGCGACACGCTGCTGGACAACACACGCCAGATCGAACGCCGCCGCCGCCTGTTCGATTCCGTGCTCAGCTCCGTCACCTCGGGCGTGGTGGGCGTCGATGCCGAAGGCCGCGTGACCTTCGTGAACCGCTCCGCCGAACGTCTGCTGGACTGGCAGGAGGATCGCCAGTCGGTGGCCCTTTCGGTCGCGGTGCCCGAGTTCGGCCCGCTTTTCGACCGTCTGCAACAGGCGCAGGTCGAAACCGCGCAGGACGAGATCAAGGTCAGCCGCACAGGTCGGCTTGAAAACCTTCTGGTGCGCATGTCCACGAGGCGCGGCGACGAGGGCCGGCTCGAAGGCTATGTGGTGGCTTTCGACGACGTCTCCGATCTGGTTGCGGCACAGCGCATGGCCGCATGGGGCGACGTCGCGCGCCGCATCGCGCATGAGATCAAGAATCCCCTGACGCCGATCCAATTGTCCGCCGAGCGCATCAAGCGCAAGTTCCGCAAACATCTGGATGATCAGACCGGCGCGGACCTTGAACAGTTGACTGACGTAATCGTCAGGCAAACCAATGACTTGCGGCGCATTGTTGATGAATTCTCCAAATTCGCCCGGATGCCGGAACCCGAACGCCGCCCCGAAAGCCTGACAGCGCTGGTGCGTGACGCGGTCCTCTTGCAGCAGGCCGGGCAGCCCGGGGTGACGATCGTGACCGATCTGGCCGATGACCCTCTGGCCGCCGAGGTCGATGCCACGATGATCCATCAGGCCTTGACCAACCTGATCAAGAACGCGGGCGAAGCGATCGAAACCCTGCAAGCCAAGGGTGCCCCCGAGGATCACGCGGCCCAGATCCGCGTCACCACGACACGCAGCGCGACCCATGCCGAGATCCGCATCATGGACAATGGCATCGGCCTGCCCGAAGACCGCGCGCGCCTGTTCGAACCCTATGTGACAACACGCAGCGAAGGCACCGGGTTGGGCCTGCCCATCGTGAAAAAGATCATCGAGGAACATGGCGGCACCCTGACCTTGCAGGATGCTCCCTGTTTCGAGGGGCAGAGCAAGGCCGGCGCCATGGCCGTGATCCGGCTTCTGCTGGCCCCGGCCGGACAGGTGGAACAGGACGGCAACGACATTTCCGCGACCGAAGCGCAGGAAGGCCCCTCCGGCCCACGCGCCGGTCACGTGACAGAAAAGCAGAGGAGTGGCAAATAGATGGGCGACATTCTTATAGTCGATGACGAGCGCGACATCCGCGAGCTGATCTCGGATATCCTTGAGGACGAAGGATATGACACGCGCCTCGCAGGCAACTCGGACGAGGCGATGGCCGCGATCAACACCGAACCGCCCGCGCTGATGATCCTGGACATCTGGCTCAAGGACAGCCGGATGGATGGCATCGACATCCTCAAGACAGTCAAGCGCGACAATCCCGATGTGCCGGTCGTGATCATCTCGGGTCACGGCAATATCGAGATCGCCGTGGCCGCGATCAAACAGGGGGCTTACGACTTCATCGAAAAGCCGTTCAACATCGACCAGCTTCTGGTGGTGATCCGCCGCGCGATGGAAACCAGCCGCCTGCGTCGCGAGAACAGCGAATTGCGCCGCAAGGATGTGACCGCCGCCGAAATGGTGGGGGCCTCCGCCGCGTACCGTGCTCTGATCGGGCAGTTGGACAAGGTGACGAAATCCAATGGCCGCGTGATGCTGACCGGCGCGCCGGGCTCGGGCAAGGAAGTGGCCGCCCGCTATATCCATGCCCATTCCAACCGCGCGGGCGCGCCTTTCGTCACTGTGGGCTGCGCCTCGATCGAGGCCGACCGCATGGAAGAGGTGCTCTTTGGCCGCGAGACACCCGAACGCGGGGTGGAGGCCGGCCTTCTGGAACAGGCCCATGGCGGCGTGATCTATTTCGACGAGGTCGCCGACATGCCGCCCGGCACCCAGTCCAAGATCCTGCGTGTGCTGGTGGATCAGCAGTTCACCCGGCTGGGCGGATCCGACAAGGTGCGCGTCGATCTGCGCGTCGTCTCATCCACCAATCGCAACCTCGAGGCGGAAATCGCCGCGGGCCGCTTCCGGCAGGAACTGTTTCACCGCCTGAACGTGGTGCCGATCGCCGTGCCCCCTCTGGCGGACCGGCGCGAGGATATCCCGTTGCTGGCCGAACATTTCATTGACCTCTTCCACCGCACGCAAGGCCTGCCACTCCGCCCCCTCAGCGGCGAGGCGGCGGCCCTGATGCAGACGATGGAATGGCCGGGCAACGTGCGCCAGTTGCGAAACCTGATCGAAAGGGTGCTGATCCTAGGCGAGGGCACTGGCCCCATCGAAGTGCGCGACCTGCCCACGGGCGAGGAGCGCGGGGCCGACGAAGGCCGCGTGGTCCTGTCGGGCATGCTCGCCACGCTGCCGCTGCGCGAGGCGCGTGAGGCATTCGAACGGGAATATCTGCTGACCCAGATCAACCGCTTCGGCGGCAATATCAGCCGCACCGCCAGTTTCGTCGGCATGGAACGCAGTGCCCTGCATCGCAAGCTGAAATCCCTCGGGGTCGTGACCTCGAACAAGGCGGGCGGCCGCATCGCCCATATGGACGACGACATGGACGAGGCAGAAGAGGACGCGCTGGAGTGATCCCGCGCGCCCCGGCGCCTCTCAGCCCGGCGTGACGATCTGGAATGTGCCGTCGGCGTTGCGGATCGCGCAGCTATTGGGCGCAAGCCGTGGCAGCACCGTCGTCGCCCCGGCCGGAGCCGCCCGCTTCACCCCCTGCGAACAGGCGGGCAGGTTGACATAGGTAAAGCCTTTGTTGGCCATGCACTGGTTCAGCACCCGCGCGCGCAACCCGGCATTGGCATCATAGGTCCGGACCTCACCACCCACGCGGTCATAGACAACGGTGCAATTACCCGCGCTGTCACAGATGCGGCGCGGCACGATACGAATGGGATCGCGCTCGATCCGCTGGTCAACGGGTACCTTCGCCAATGCCTCGACCTCGCAATCGGTCAGGGTATTGTTCATCGCCGCCACAGGAACGCCCGCCTTGTGATACAGGCCCAGCGGACCACAGGCGGACAGGACAAGCGCGGCAAGCCCCAGAACGGACAGCGCGGGACGGGGCAGGGACAAGGCGAAACGGAACATGGGACAACCCTCTGACGACAGGACAGCTTCACTGTGACGCGGCGGGCTGAAAATGACAAATCAATTGACCATCCGAGGGGCTTCTGCCATCCAAGGGCCTCTGAATTCAAGGGAACGCAGGCATGAAAATCATCATCTGCGGCGCAGGACAGGTGGGCTGGCAGATCGCGCGGCACCTTGCGGGCGAGAAGAACGACATCACCATCGTCGACAATAACGCCGATCTGGTCCGCCGGGCCACAACCTCGCTGGACGTGCAGGGGATCGCGGGCTTTGCCAGCTATCCGGACGTGCTGGAGCGGGCAGGGGCGCGTGATGCCGACATGATCATCGCCGCCACCTATTCGGACGAGGTGAACATGGTCACCTGTCAGGTGGCCCATTCGGTGTTCGCCATTCCGCGCAAGATCGCGCGCCTGCGCAGCCAGTCCTATCTGGACGCGATCTATTCCGATCTCTACCGCCGCGACCACATGCCCATCGACGTGGTGATCAGCCCCGAGCGTGAGGTGGCCGAGGCCGCCTTGCAGCGCCTCTATTCCCCCGCCGCCTTTGACACCGAAGTGTTCTTGGGTGGCCGCGCGCAGCTTCTGGGCATCACTATCGAAGAGGACTGCCCCGTGGTGAACACGCCCTTGCGGCAGCTGACCGATCTCTTCTCGACCCTGCGCGCCATCGTGGTGGGCGTGCGCCGCGACGGTGTGCTCTTCGCCCCCGAGGCCGAGGATCAGCTTTTCGTGGGCGACGACTGCTATGTCTTTACGGTGAACGAGGATATCCACCGCACGCTGGAAATCTTCGGCAAATCCACCCGCAAGCAGGAACGCGTCGTCATCATCGGCGGCGGCAATGTCGGCCTCGCCGTGGCCCGCGCGCTGGAGGAAGGCACCCAGAAGATCCGCGCCAAGATCATCGAAAAGAACCGTAAATCCGCCGAACGCGCCGCCGAGGCGCTGGAGCGGACCATCGTGCTGAACGGTGACGGTCTGGATGCCGCGCTGCTGGCCGAGGCCAATATCAGCCGCGCCGATGCCGTGCTCTGCGTGACGGATGACGACAAGACCAACATGCTGGCCGCGGTGCGCGCGAAATCCGAGGGCTGCCCCATGGCCATCGCCCTGATCAACGACCCTACGCTGGTGCCGCTGATGGGACCTCTGGGGATCGACGCCTATATCAACCCGCGCGCCACCACCGTCTCATCGATCCTGCGCCATATCCGGCATGGCCGCGTGCGCGGCGTCTATTCCATCGGCGATGCCGAGGCCGAGATGATCGAGGCCGAGGTCCTCTCCACCTCCCCCATGGCGGGCAAGAAAGTGCGCGACATCGATTTTCCCGAAGGCGTGCTGGTCGGCGGCGTCCTCAAGGGCAATCAGGTCGTCAAACCGAACTCGGACACCCGCATCGACGAGGGCGATATCGTCGCGATGTTCTGTCTGGCCAAGGACGTCCCCGAGGTCGAGAGGCTGTTGCAGGTCTCGATCGACTTTTTCTGACGCGGGGCCGGGATGCGCAAGCGCCTCTTCGACCAACCTCTGCTCATCCTGCTGATCGGCATCGCGGGCCTGTCGATGTATCTGCCCGCGATCCACGCCACCGTCCAGCGCAGCCACAGCGAGGCGCGGGCCTTCTTCTATGCGGGCATGCTCACACTGACCATCGTCACACTGGTTGCCATCGCCATGGCCGCACAACCGCGCCGGCGCAGTTCCTTGCGCAACCTCGCGGCGCTGATGGCCGCCTTCACCCTCTTGCCGCTGATCCTCGCCGTGCCCTTTCACGACGCCTTGGGCACAACTTCCTTCCTCAACAGCTATGTCGAGATGGTCTCCAGCCTGACGACGACCGGGGCCACCCTGTTCGACCCCGCGCGCCTGTCACCCACGCTGCATCTATGGCGCGGGATGGTGGGCTGGATGGGCGGCTTCCTGATCTGGGTCGCGGCCTCGGCCATCCTGGCTCCACTCAATCTGGGCGGGTTCGAGGTGACTGCCACCTCCGAACCGGGGCAGGGCGAGACGCGCTTCACCCAAGGCGGTCTGGCCGATCCGCAGCAACGCATCATCCGGGTCACCGCGCAGCTCTTGCCGATCTACACCGGTCTGACACTGGCGCTCTGGCTCATGCTGCTGATCCTCGGTGATCCGCCACTGGTCGCGCTGATCCACGGCATGTCCGTCATGGCCACCAGCGGCATCTCGCCGCTGGGCGGGGTGCAGGACGCCGCCTCGGGTCTGGCCGGAGAGATGCTGATCGCGCTTTTCCTGCTGTTCGGCCTGTCGCGCCTGACCTTCTCGTCCGACACGATCACCACGGCCCGGCGCGGCATCCAGCACGACCCGGAATTCCGGCTGGGCATGCTGCTTGCCCTTGGCGTGACGGTGCTGCTGTTCCTGCGCCATTACCTTGGCGCCTTTCAGGTCAGCGCGACAAGCGACATGCTGGCCCCGCTCCGCGCCCTCTGGGGCAGTTTCTTTACCATCCTGTCCTTTCTGACCACGACCGGTTTTCAAAGCGCCTATTGGGAAGCCGCGCGCAGCTGGTCGGGGCTTGAAACCTCGGGCATCATCCTCATGGGACTGGCCCTGATGGGCGGCGGCGTGGCCACGACGGCGGGCGGGGTCAAGCTGCTGCGCGTCTGGGCACTCTATCTGCACGGCCTGCGCGAGATGGACCGTCTGGTGCATCCTTCCTCGGTCGGGCATTCCCGCTCGGGCAGCAGCCGGATCGCCCGCAAGGGCGCCTTCTTCGCATGGATCTTCTTCATGTTCTTCGCGGTCTCGCTGATGTTCCTGTCACTGGCCTTCGCCGCACTGGGCAGCACCTTCGAACAGGCCATCGTCCTGTCCATTGCCGGGCTGACGACGACCGGCCCGCTGGTTGGCACCGGCTCTGTCGCGCCGGTCCTGCTGATCGAACTGGGACAGTCGGCAAAACTCCTGTTCTGCGCCGCCATGGTCTTGGGGCGACTGGAACTTCTGGCCTTCATCGCGCTTCTCACCAGCAGTTTCTGGCGCGATTGAATGGCCGCGAAACGCCCCTTGCGGTTGATCTTGCGCAACCCCGTCTGACCATGGCGGTAAATGGCTGATTTTTGGGCTGGAATCTTCGGCATCGTCGCAGCATAGTGAAAGAACAGGGACATTGAACCGATCTGCGGTCACAGCAAGAACAAAGGCATTCATATGGCTTCCGACAAACAGAACCTTCAGGATGCATTCCTGAACCACACGCGGAAAACCAAGATTCCCGTGACCATTTTCCTGATCAACGGCGTCAAGCTGCAGGGTGTGATCACCTGGTTTGACAATTTCTGCGTGCTGCTGCGCCGCGACGGCCAATCCCAACTGGTCTACAAGCATGCCATCTCGACGATCATGCCGTCGCAGCCGATCAACCTTTATGACGGTGAAGACACCAATTGATGGAACATGACCGGGTCGCCACCCGAGCCTGGGTGCTGCATCCCGAACTCAAATCCGAACAGGACCGCCGCACTCCCGAGCACAAGCTCGAGGAGGCCGTCGCCTTGGCCGCAGCACTCCCCGACCTTGAGGTCGTGGGGGCTGACGTCGTGCGCCTGCAACGCCCGCATCCGGGCATGCTTTTCGGCAAGGGCAAGATCGCCGAACTCAAGGACAAGATGAAAGCCGCCGAGGTCGAACTGGTCCTTGTCGATGGCCCAGTCACTCCCGTGCAGCAGCGCAACCTCGAAAAGGAATGGAAGGTCAAACTTCTGGACCGGACCGGCCTGATCCTCGAGATCTTCTCGGACCGCGCCCGCACCAACGAAGGCGTATTGCAGGTCGAGATGGCCGCGCTCAGCTATCAGCGCACGCGCCTTGTCCGCGCCTGGACCCACCTTGAACGGCAGCGGGGCGGGCTTGGCTTCGTGGGCGGTCCCGGTGAAACCCAGATCGAGGCGGACCGCCGCGCCATCGATGAACAGCTTGTCCGCCTGCGCCGCCAACTGGACAAGGTCGTCAAGACCCGCACCCTGCACCGCGCCGCGCGCGCCAAGGTGCCCTATCCCGTCGTGGCGCTGGTCGGATATACCAACGCGGGCAAGTCCACGCTCTTCAACCGCCTCACCGGTGCGGATGTGCTGGTCAAGGACATGCTCTTCGCCACGCTCGATCCCACCATGCGCCGTGTCGTCCTGCCCGACAACGGTCCCGAGATCATCCTGTCGGATACGGTGGGCTTCATCAGCGATCTGCCCACCGAACTGGTCGCCGCATTCCGCGCCACGCTGGAAGAGGTGCTGGGCGCACAGCTCATCATCCATGTGCGCGACATCAGCCATCCCGACACCGTCTCGCAGGCCCGCGACGTGCACGAGATCCTGTCCTCGCTGGGTGTCAAGGAACAGACCCCGATGATCGAGGTCTGGAACAAGATCGACCGGCTGGACCCGGCCGAACATGACGCCACCCTCGCCAGCGTCAGCCGGCAGGACGACACCTATGCCATTTCGGCCATCACAGGCGAGGGGTTGGAGACACTCCTCGACGCGGTCACCCGCAAGCTCGAGACGGCCAGACATATGACGACCCTCAGCCTGCCTTTCGCGGACGGCCGCAAGCGCGCCTGGCTGCATGAGCAGGGCGTCGTCGAGGAAGAGACCCAGACCGAGACCGGATTTGATGTCACCGTCCTGTGGACCGCACGACAGGAAAAACGCTTCCGCGACCTCTGATCCGCATCGCGATCACCACAGCAAAAAGGCGCGCCCTGATCCGGGACGCGCCTTTTTCTGTTTCTTCTTGCCTCAAATATCCAACCGACCGCCCCTCCGGGAACTGCGGTCAGCGGGTCAGGCGGCCAGCGCGCGTTCCGCCTTGAACGAGATCAGACGCCGCTGCTTTTCATCCCACAGATGGAACTTCACACAGGACAGGCTCTCAATGAATCCCAGACGCTGCGCCTGCGCCAGCTCCTGATGATCGCGTAACACCTGCGGCAGCTTGTAATAGGGAATCCGCGCATAAAGGTGATGCACATGATGGATACCGATATTGGCCGTGAACCACCGCGCCAGCGGCGGCAGGTCGTAATGGGATGACCCGTGCAGCGCGGCATCATGGATCTGCCAGTCGCTGTCACCTTCCCAATAGGTCTCCTCGAACTGGTGCTGGATATAGAACAGCCACATCCCGATCGTCGCCGCCACCATGACACTGGGCAGGAAAATCAGCAGGATCGGCGCCCATCCGGCATAGGCATAAAGCGCCACGAGAAAACCCAGCGTCGCCAGATTGGTGCCCATGGCACTGGCCCAATACTGCCAGCCCGCCGTGGTCAGACCATAGGGTATCCGGTTCTGCACCAGAAACAGATAGCCCGGCCCCAACCCGAACAGCACCACCGGATGCCGGTAAAGCCGATACATCAACCGCTGGAACGGTGTCGCCGCACGGTATTCCGCCACGGTCATCGTATGCACATCGCCAAAGCCGCGCTTGTCCAGATTGCCGGTGCTGGCGTGATGCGCCGAATGGGTGCGCTTCCAAACATCATAGGGCGTCATGGTGAACACGGCCAGAACACGCCCCACCATATCGCCGGTGCGCTTCTCCGCGAAAAAGGCCCCATGCCCGCAATCATGCTGGATCAGGAACATCCGCAGCACAAATGCCGCATTGGCCACCCCCAGCGCAAACGCCAGAAGATAGCTGAAGGACAAAGCCCACAGGGCCAGCGCCCAGATCCCGATAAAAGGCAGCACGCTGATCGCCAGCTCAAAGGCACTGCGTGCCGGATCGGGCTCGCGATAACGCGCCAGCACCCGCACCCAGTCCTGCGCCGAACGGGTCGGGGCGGGTGCGGATGCGGCGGTGTCGGATGCAGTCGGAACGGATTGCACAGCAGGTGCAGGGCGGGCGGCGTCAGTCAGACGCTGGACGGGCACGTTCATCTAGGGGATAGGTCTCTTTATTGTCATTATCTCTTGCCTGTTGCCCAACGCTTTAAAGCAGAACGCATCACCTGTCGAGAAAACATCGCGTGTGAGGCTTGCCAACATGCCGCAGGCGTGTCTTGCACTAGCGGGGTTGCAGCACCGTCACGCCGACAGCCGCAGCCCGCGCCAGATCCTCGTCCAGCGACATCGGAATATACTCGCCCCGCCGCCACAACTCGCCCAGATCGTCATAGTGACGCGACAGGAAATGCCCCGATTGCCCGGTCGAGGTGATGAAGACCGAACTGTCCGGGTCCGCGAAATCATAGACCCCGCGATAACCTGCACCATGCACATTCAGGAAAGGTTCAGGCTCCTTGCCGCCGGTACGCCCGCGCAGCAGGGTCTGGTCTCCGCCACTGGTCGACTGGCGGATATTGACGAAATAGCGCAAAACCGGCACCTCGCCCAGCGTCGGGTGATCATGGGTCGCCTGATGCACATCGCCCCAGCGCAGCGCCTCGATCTGGGTCCCGTACCGCTCTTCGATCCAGATCAGCGCATCATCCAGCGCCAGCCGCGCCATATCGGTGCAGGTCTCGACCGGCGCACTCTGGATCACATCGCACCACACACCCGCCCCATCCACGTCGCGGTAGACGCGCTCGATGAACAAGGGCTCCACATGGGTGAACTCATCCGCCAGCGGCCCCAGCTCGTCGCGGATCAGACGATCCTGCAAGGCGCGCATCCAGGCGGCATAGATCAGCGGCTCCGGCAGATGCTCGTTCATCTCGCCATTCCAGTTGGCCAGCAGGTCCAGCGCCCGCTGCCTCTGGCGCAGCCGCGTCCCATCCGGGGAGGCCGATCCCGTGAACCACAGATCCGCTGCCACCAGCGACAACAGCGATTGCGCCGTCACGCTGACCGTATCCAGCTGCGCCTCGATGAAACTGTCGCGCGTATGCACCTCGCGCGTCTGCATCAGCCGCTGCCACCGCTGCACCCGCTGGCTGTCGCCCCAGACATGGCTCACATGCAGCGGAAAGGGCCGATCCACGATCTTGTTGTTGGTATTGCCCAGAATGCCGCCGGCCGGGTTCACGAATTCGGGATTCGACGCATAGGGCAGGGTGCCTTGCCAGCGATTGGTCGCGACCCAGCCGGGGCTGGGAATCCGGCCCTGGCTCTGATGCAGCGCATCCCGGCGCGGGGCCGCCCCGATCGTCTTCATCGCGATCTGCACTCCATCGGCCAGCACAAGGTTCTGCGAGGGCGCGATATAACCCTCGGCCGCCGCCAGCGCCTCCTGCACGGTGCGCGCATACATCAGCCCCAAGCCCGCGCTGACGGTCGTGTCCTGTGGCGTCAATGCCGTCCAGGCTAGGGCCGCCACATGCCCCTCCGGCGTGATCGCGCCCAGATTCGCGTGGCTTCCCGGCAGGACGGGGCCATTCTCCGACCACCGCAGCGTCAGCGTGATCGGTGCGGCCCCCTTGATATTCACGATCGAGGCGCGCGTCTCGAAGGGTTTATATCCCTCCGGCGTCAGATATTCCTCGGGATTCTCGGGGTTCAACTGTTCGATGAACACATCCTGGTCATCCAGATAGGACGAGGTGATGCCCCAGCCCAGATCCTCGGATCGCCCGGACAGGACAATGGGAATCCCCGGTATCGTGCCGCCGATCACCCCGCCCGCCGACAGTTGCAACCGCGCCAGATACCAGATCGTCGGCGCGCTGAACCCCAGATGCGGGTCCGAGGCCAGCAGCGTCCCGCCATTGGCCGACCGCGCCCCTGACGCGGCCCAGGCATTCGACGCCCCCGCCAGCTCCGGCAGATGAAAGGGCGACAGCCCATCCGCAGGCTGCGGCTGGCTTTGGGCAAACCGCGGCAGCGGCGCGTCGAACAGGCTCGCATAGCTTGGCAAGGCCGCCACGCCGCTGCCCGGCGCATCGGGCAGCAGATCGCGCAACCGCTCTTCGTCATTCAAGGCCAGAGAGGTGCGCGCCCGCTTCACTTCCGCCCCCAGATGGCCGGACAGTTGCAGGGCCATCAGCTTGACCATGGCAATGGAATCCGCCGGTTGCCACGGGGCGATCGGGGCATTGAACAGGAACATCTCGGGCGCCCCACGCCCCAGCGCCCCTTCGTTGATCTCGGCCAGCCGCGCATTGACCCCATCGGCATAGGCCTCCAGCGCGGCCCGGGTGCGCGCGTCCTGCACATCCACCGCCCGCTGCGCCACACCATACAGATCCAGCCGCCGGATCAGCGTATCGATGGTCACGGTGCGCGGCCCGAACACCTCCGACAGCCGCCCCTGCACTGTGCGCCGCATGGTCATCATCTGCCACAGCCGGTCCTGCGCATGAGCATAGCCCAGCCCATAGAACACATCCGCATCCGAGGCCCCGAAGATATGCGGCACATTGGCGTTGTCGCGCACGATCTCGACTGCCGCCGCAGGCTGCGGCGCGCCTTCGGCGATCACCACGGTGCGGTTGTAATCGGGCAGCGAACGGCTCGCGAACCAGAACACCAGCGCAAGCCCCGCCACCACCAGCAGGACCATCCCCCCGGCAATCCGCAGCAGCCACTGGAAAACCCTGACCATCCTCAACCCGTCCTTGACCCTTGCATTCAGCCCGTTAGCTAGCCACAAACCCATGAAAAGACAATTGCACAAGGGACAAGGACAATGGCGAAACTGGCATTTCTGGGTTTGGGCGTGATGGGCTATCCGATGGCGGGGCATCTGGCCGCCAAGGGGCATGAGGTCACGGTCTACAACCGCACCGCCGCCAAGGC
>NZ_JARAMP010000080.1:0-1468 GCF_028802875.1 Seohaeicola sp. 4SK31
TATGATTTTCCCGATGCCCTGATCCCGACCGGCGTTGCCATCTTTGACCGTATCCGGGCCGGATTGCTGGGCCTTGTCCCTGCACCTGCAAACTGATGCGGTGGCAGGCAGCAGCCGTCATGTCAGCTGTGCCCAAAGCCCGGAGGTTGTCATGCAGTTCTGGATAACCATCGGCTTGATCCTTGTCCTGTCGGCCCTTGGCCTGACCTATGAGATTGCTGCGGGGCGCGTGCTGGCGCCGTTCTTCGGCACATCGCTGCTGACATGGACCACGGTGATCGCCGTCGTGCTGGCGGGCTTCTCGCTGGGCAGCGCGCTTGGGGGGCTGGTGGCCGAACGCGAACGTCATGTCGCGGCTGCTGCCCTGCGCAAGGCGCTGATCGCGACGGCGGTGTTGATGGCGCTGTCGCCCACCGTGCTTGGTCTGATCTATGCCTGGGGCGCGCGGGGCACATGGGGCATGTCGCTGGCCGTGATCCTGGCATTCTTCCCGGCCTCGGTGCTGGTCAGTTTCCCGTCACCCTTTCTGGCGAAAATGGCGGTCGAGGCGCGACCGGGCCGCGAAGGTTCCTCGCTGGGGATCGTTCTCGCCGCAGGCTCGCTGGGGGCGATTGTCGGCGCGATCCTTGCGGGTTTCGTGGCCCTTCCCCTTGTCGGGTCGGTCGCCACTTTCGCGGGCTGCGGCCTTGCCGCCTTGCTCTGCATTCCCTTCATCAAGGGCAAGGCGCCTGGTGCAGACGAGCCCGGCGCAGGACCAGCGGCGCGCACCTCGCACAAGACCCTGGCCTCCATCGCGGTGGCCGCAATCCTGATCATGGCGACGATGGCCAGCGGCGCGGTCTGCCGCTATGAATCCGGCCTGTCCTGCATCGACGTGGTGCGGCAGGGCAGGGTGATCTATCTCTATTCCGACCGCACCCTGCAAGCGGCGGAACAGACCGTGCCGCAGGCCGAACAGGCCGAGACCTCACGCTCACTTGTCATGCCCTATACCCAATGGCTCTGGTCGCGGATGGACAACGATCTGGGGCCGGCGCCTTCTGTGCTGTTCATCGGTGGGGGCGGTTATTCTCTGCCCACGAAACTGCTGGAAGCACGCCCCGGATCGCGCGCCGTGGCGGTCGAGATTGATCCGCTGGTCACGCAAGTTGTGCGCGCCCATCTGCCTTGGGCGGCGGATACCATCGCGCAAAAAGGTTTCGATGCGGGCGCGGACACTCCCGGACGTGCAAGCGACACGGGACGCCTCGGGATCGTCCATGCGGATGGGCGGGTCTTCCTGAACGAGACGGATCGCCGGTTCGATGCCGCGGTGATGGATGCCTTTTCGTCCGAGTCGGTGCCCGCCCATCTGGCGACACGCGAAACCTATGCCCGGCTTGCCGCGATTGTGGATGGTCCGGTCTATGTCAACCTGATCGACCTGCCGGACGGTCGCCTTGTGCGCGGGGTCCATGCCATCTTGCGC
>NZ_JARAMP010000081.1:0-1443 GCF_028802875.1 Seohaeicola sp. 4SK31
GGGAGTGGGCAAAACTTGGGGGTCATGCGGCTGCTCTTTGGTAGGCTCCGGTTAGCCGACCGTCGAGAACGGCGGCGCGGACAACAGCCACGCGGTGGGCTCCATTGGGCGACCATCTCATGCGGCGGCGCTTGCCCATGCGGGTGTTCCCGATGTCGTCCACGCAGCCCTCTGCCCGGGATGAAGAAATCGGAAAACCCGTGCGGTACCGCCGACCATAGTCGGTCAGGCTGTCCATGTTGTTCGCAAGGTAGGAATAGAGGTCCGGGCACCGGGCTTGCACGCGTCGGGCTGCTTCAGCCGCCATGCGATCATCTGTATTCAGCCGCGTGCAATCGACGATCAACCATTGCAGACTGGTCGTGGCCGTTAGAACTTTCCCATGCCAAAGGTACCATCGCAGTGTTTCGGCCGGACGTTTGAACAACACTGGAATGCCGGAGAAACCCCTGCTCTGCAGCAGGCCTTTTACGGCGTTCTCGACGTGCTGAATACGCATCGAGATATGCCACCAGTCGAGGATGTGGCGGACCTTTCCATCGACGGCATTGCGGACGAGGTTTGGCAGGGCTGGTTCCCCGTCCGAAATTACCGTGACGGTTTGTTCGTGATCCCAACCGAGAGCCCTCAAGTGCTGGCGAAGCTGACTGGCAGGTGACAGGACCGCCTGTTGCACCAAGCCGAAGCGACGGCACCTATCGTGGCCTTCAATTTTACCGACCACAACATCGAGGTGTCGCTTCTGATATTCCGGCCTGCATCGGATATGCGCACCGTCCAGGAAAACCGTCAGCGCAGGCGCCTCTTCGGCGGCTGAAGGAACCAGCGGCTCATTCTGCTCGCTGTCGCAGATTTCCCGGGCAACTTTGCCCAGTCGATTGCGCACCGATGTGTTCACCTGCTTCGCGCAAGGCAGAAAGGTTTCCAGAATACGCACCGCTTCCCGAAAGGAATGACGCGCTCCAAGTTCGGCTTGAAGGCGTCGCAGTTCCGGGGTCGATCGATCCGGGAAAAAGTGAGCGAGAGGCGAAAGCGGTCCGCCCAAGACAACATCGGATTTTGCATTGCAGGCGCAACGCCGAATGCGCGGCGCTTTGACCTCGAACCTGCCGAAGAGTGTGTCGAGCACCCGCGACCGATAATCATGTATAGCCCGGACCCCGTCGCAGTCCGGGCAGATCCGGCTGGCTTCGGAAATTTCCTCGATCTGGTCGTGCAGGATCGCACTTTGCAATTGCCCCAGGATCGTCTTCGCATCTTCGAGCAACAACCCGAACCCCTCAGGCTGCGTGCGTCGAAACGGGCGGGACAAACGGCCGAGACGATGCCTCTTTGTGGTTCCGTTCTCAAAGGTCGTCTCGACAATAATCCGCACTTCCATGGCAGTTCCCTTCTCAATGAACCACCAACATACACAGACACCCCCAAGTTTTGCCCACTCCC
>NZ_JARAMP010000082.1:0-1439 GCF_028802875.1 Seohaeicola sp. 4SK31
TTAGTACTACAGTTGCGTATTATAGCGTGTTTTTCGATGTGCGATGGCGGCGGCGACTTGATGCTCGCGTCGCCATCGCGACCAGTTCCATATGAAGGCGGCGGTGAGTATGGGGCGCGGCAGAAGGCGTGAGATCAGTCGGCGGAGTTCCGGAGTTGTCAGGGTTTGTGCCAGTCTGGCAATCATGCCGCTGCTATTTTGCGCCGCGGACTCGTTTCGTTCCGTTTTCCGCATGCCGCGCGGCGCTGATCGGCGGTGACCCGGGCCAGAAAAGCGGCCGCCGCCATCACCAGGCTCATATGGCGGTTCCAGCCATGCCAGGAGCGGGCCTCGCAATGATCGAGGCCAAGATCGTCCTTGGCGCGCAGAAAGCACTCCTCAATGGTCCAGCGCAGCCCAGCAGCCGCAGCAAGTTCTGCAAGTGTGGTTCCAGTGCGCGCAAGAGCGAAGTAATAGGCAATGTTTTGCGGGTCACGCAGGCTACGACGCGCCAGCAGCCAGCGGGAAAACCCCTCTGCGGTCTGATGTCTGATCGGGACCCAGGCCCAATCATAGAGCCGCTGCCCCTTGGAGCCTTCGCCAGCGGACAGGGGCTGCCAGGCCTCGGTTGGCAGTTCGGAAATAATCGTTGCAGGATCGGTCTGCACCAGCGCCCACTCCTGCAGAAAGCGCAAGGTATGGTTTGAGCGCACCGCCAGCACATAGGGCTGACCACGATCCTCCAGCATGCGTCGGAACTGATGGTCCGAGCCATAAACCGCATCGGCGAGTACAAAGGCGCAAGGCGCTCCCTCATCCAGCAGCCGCGCAACCATCTCGCAGGCTATGGCCGGTTTGGTGGCGAACGTAACATCTTCCGGCACATGCGCCTTTGCGCGCCGCTCAGGGTCATTGGCCCAGGCCTTCGGTAAGTAGAGCTGCCGATCGACCAATGCATGGCCCCAGCGGCTCGCATAGGAAGCAAACACGCCGATCTGGCAGTTCTCGATCCGGCCCGCCGTACCGGAATACTGTCGGCTAACACCGACGGAATGACGTCCCTTCTTCAGAAATCCGGTCTCATCCACAACCAGCACGCCGTCCGGATCGCCAAGCGCCTCAATCGTATAGCTCCGAACCCGCTCGCAGAGCGCATCTGCTGACCAGGATGACCGGCCCAGCAGGGTCTGGATTCGGTAAGGCCGCTCCAGTCCGGCTTCCTCCGACAGCATCCAGCCAGTCTTGCGCTCAACCCCGGACAACAACCCATCAATAAAAGCTCCGGCGGACGCTCGCTGCTCGGACCTCTTGAACGCAGGGGCGATAAAGGCCCTCATGCCTGCAAGCGCCTCGCGCCAATCTGAAGCCGACCCAGCCCAATCCGATACAGTCATGACCCAACGCTCCCATTCTCTCGGAAAGAATTGAATCAGAGATCTTCAAAATACGCAACTGTAGTA
>NZ_JARAMP010000083.1:0-1427 GCF_028802875.1 Seohaeicola sp. 4SK31
TAGTCATAAATTTCGGTAATGGTACCCACCGTAGAACGTGGGTTATGGCTGGTTGACTTCTGTTCAATTGCAATGGCAGGGCTTAAACCTTCAATTGAGTCAACTTCAGGTTTTTCCATTTGTGACAAGAACTGGCGCGCATAGGCCGAAAGCGATTCGACATAACGACGCTGACCTTCGGCATAGAGTGTATCAAATGCAAGCGATGACTTACCTGAACCAGAAAGTCCCGTGATCACCACGAATTTGTCGCGGGGAATATCAAGGTTCACATTTTTTAAGTTATGGGTACGTGCGCCTCGAATACGGATATGACTTTGGCTCATAAAACTATCTCGAAATTGTGCAGATGAAGGAGGTATATGATAACGACTTATGCTTTATTCAAGTGTTAAACATGATTTTATAGCGACAAATCATGTCGGCCAAAAGAAAAGTGATGCTGCTAGACTGTAGCTAGATTTCAGTGTTGAAACAAGTCTCAAGCTATCGATATTGGCTGCGACTGAAGATAGAAAGATGTTTACGTATTGCGTAAAAAAGAGTGGATCTCCCATTCGGCGCAGCGCAAAAGTTGCATCATGACTGTGCTATTTTTGGTTTGCCGTACGCGTTCAGGGATATAGTCCGCACGCCAAAAAACCAATACAATACCGATATGAGTTATCCAATACATTTTAGAAAGAAAATATTAGCCAAGCTTGAAGAAGGTCAATCTATCCGAGCGGTTGCTCAGCACTTCGAAATTAATAAAAATACAATTGTCGAATGGAAAAAGCGAATCGAAATAAAAAGAACTCGACCAAGAAAACCATCTAAAGTTGATGATGATGCCTTACGTGCAGATGTTGAGCAATATCCCGATGATTATCAATATGAACGCGCTGCTCGTTTTGGTTGTGCTACTTCTACAATTGGAGATGCGCTCAAGCGTCTAAATATTACAGTTAAAAAAAGACCTTACGGCACCCGAAAGCAAAAACAGAACTCAGAGAGCAGTATTTAAAAGATTTAAACCGATTAAGGTATCAACACCCGATCATCTATCTTGATGAAAGTGGATTTAAATCTCATGAACATAGACCTCATGGTTATTCAAAACAGGGAACTCCTTGTTATGGAACATATAATTGGCAATTAAAAAATCAAACCAATGCAATAGGAGCAATCCATGAGGGTAAGTTATTTGCAGTGGGTTTATTTGATAGCAAAGTAAATTCGGATGTATTTTATTTTTGGGTAGATCAGTTTTTATTACCAGAACTACCCTCGAATAGTGTAATTGTCATGGACAATGCAGCCTTCCATAAACGACCAGATATACAAGATCTATTAAGCCAACATGGGCATCAAATACTTTGGTTACCACCTTATAGTCCTGACCTTAATCCTATTGAAAAAATGTGGGCATGGGTGAAAGCAAAAAA
>NZ_JARAMP010000084.1:0-1375 GCF_028802875.1 Seohaeicola sp. 4SK31
TGTTCGGTAGACTGAAAGACTGGCGACGGGTCGCAACACGGTATGATCGCTGCCCGAAGGTCTTTCTCTCCGCCATCACGCTTGCGGCGATCGTTATCTATTGGCTATGAGTCCTGACCCTAGTGATAGCGAAGTATCTGAGGGATAATCCAGCATCACTTCATCTGCCAGCGGGGCATCTCATTGTGTCCGCCTTAAGCGAAGCTTTTCCTTGCAACTAGAGCGACTGCTTAAACTGTGTCGTTCTCTTTTCAAACCGCGCCCGGAATGATGCTTCATCCTCGCCGGGTTCGCGCTTCATTCCCATCACTGGCCCGCCGCCTAATGGCCGTAGCATCAGTGCGGCAAGCACCGGCCCGGTTGCGCTGGGCGTGTAAAGCCCTATAGCAATGGATGTGGGCAGGTTTCCTTGGCGGTGCTATGCGTTCTAGGCAAAGCCGTAGGGCGGTTGTGTCACCGCCCAGCGCCATTGTTACCGCTTGCCGGGTCAGGGCTTCGGCTTCGCCATCCAGAAGCGCTAGCGCCGCCTGTGTCGCCTTGTGGCGTGCGCCCTTCGGCTTGCCGGGGTTGCCGGGTCCGAATGTGCCATCCGTATTGCGTCCGCTTTTTCGGGTCATGTCGCGCCCCCCTCTGTTTGTTCCCATTGCTTTGTGGTGCCGTTCCCGCGTCGCCCGTTCGGCCCGTGCTGTTCCCATTTGGCCATCCGCTGCCATTCATTGCGCGACACGATGCGGCCCGTCCAAGTGCGGGGGTAAACCCCTAAGCCGCAGGCGGTGCCATAGGGGAAGGCTTCGGATGCGGCCAGAGAGGGTTCGGGCTGCAAGGGTGCTGCCACAACCACGACACTGGGGCAGGGTCGCGCACCGAAGGGGCTTGCGACACTTGCGACACTTGCGACGCGTCCACCAGTGCCGGGTTTGCGCGGTTATTTCAGCAAGCTTGGCCTGGAGGTCAAACCACATCGCCCGTCCCCAGACAATTCGCTGTGCGTCTTTTGAGTCGCACTTCACCAAGTGGCCCCAATTTCAACCAACTGCTCCTCCCAAGGTGGCGCAGTACTGTATGCGCCTCAGGGCGTTCGTGTGGAACTCGGTTGAAACGGTTGTGAGCTGTGACACCTAGGTCGATTGCACTCCTCTGATCCGCTGCTGCCTACGATGAGTCCTTGTCTTAGTTGATCTGCTCACGCATATAGAGAAATTAGCCGTAGAAAATTAGCCAGAAAGCGCACAGAATGTTTAATAGCATTAAAAAGGGCTCTGTTGCACAAATCGGCTGATCGCCGAAGTTCCCCTTTCCCTGGACAGACTTATCCCACGGTCTCTGTGACGGGTATGCCGAGTGCGGTGTAGCCGTTCAGGATGGCGATGCGGAC
>NZ_JARAMP010000085.1:0-1359 GCF_028802875.1 Seohaeicola sp. 4SK31
GTTCTCTGATTGCGGCTATGTCAAGTGGGCTAGCGATCTGTCCGTTCGGGGTCATGGTTCTCTCCGAGGTCACGCATTGCGCCTCATGATGGTTTTCGGTGGTGGATCGTCTCCAATGTCGTTTGCGGGGTGGGCAAGCGAGCCTGCGCCCCAACCGTTTTTACGAGATCGATCTACCTCCGTCCCGTCGGGACTTCGCTTCCCGCCTTCTCAGCGGCGGAAATTCAGATCAGGCAGTGGCCTCCTTTGTCCATTGATAGTCCGCACCAGATTTCCAGATCGTCAGCATCAGGACTGCGATCTTGCGCGCTGTTGCGACTGCGGCCTTTCGGAACCCGCGTCGTCCGGCCAGTCGTACAGCCCAGCTCTTCAGTGGCGAGAAACGCTTCACCTGGCGGATCAAGCAGGACGCTGCCTCGAACAGCAGTCCGCGCATCGTCCCGTCTCCGCACTTCGACACCCGTCCCGACCAATCCATTTCGCCAGACTGGTGCCTCTTTGGTGTGAGCCCGAGGAATGCGCCGACATCAGTCACCCGGCTGAACCGGTCTGTATTATCGACCAGGGCAATGAAGCTGAGCGCATTCACTGGCCCGACGCCAGGAATGGTCATCAGGCGACATGCAACGGGGTGGGCCTTTGCCTTTTTCTTCACAGCCTTATCGAGATCGTCCGCCGCTTGGCACAGCGTGGAGTGGGCCGTGATAAACCCATCGGCGATGGCGCGCAGCACCGGATCGGTTTCCCCCGCTGCGGCCAGTTGGTCGCGAAAATTCTGGCGCTGCCGACCTTGGCCGATGCCGGTCATTCGGATGCCGAAGGTTTTCAGCACGCCCCGGATGTGACCTTCGAGGTCTTTGCGCAACCGGATCATCCGTTCTCGCGCACCGACCAGACTTCGCAGCCTGTCAGCATCTTCGCTGCGGATGTGGACCGGTGTAAACCAGCCGGTCCGCGCGAGCTGCGCCAAGCCTTCTGCATCAGCGGCATCGGACTTGTTGAGCCGGGCCGACAGAACCTTGTGCGCCTTCCGGGCATCGATGCATGTCGCTGGAAGACCAAGCCTCATCATCCCGCGCTGCAGCCAGATCGAAAGCATCCCGCTCTCATGTACGATCCGGCGTGGCGTGAGCGATCGGTTGCGAAACCAACCTGCCACGCCCTCCGGGTCCGCAGGGCACGTCCCGCGCGCGATGGTCTTGCCATCATGATCGACAACGCAGATCGAAATTTCTTTCAGTGACACATCCAAACCAGCATAATGTTCCATAGGTCGTTCTCCTCACGCCTTATATACATGAGGCCAACATACCGGACCTCGTTCGCCACTGGAGAGCGACCGCCGCAATCACACCATGT
>NZ_JARAMP010000086.1:0-1330 GCF_028802875.1 Seohaeicola sp. 4SK31
TTATCGCTAAGTGAAGTATCTAAAAAATTTCATATTGATAGGTCAACCATTTACAGAGCTGTACGTAATGGGCGTTTATCACGCTCTAGTGATGGTCAATTTGACCTTTCGGAAGTGATTAGATGCTTTGGGGAGCCTGAGCAAACATCTCAACAAATTGAATCTTCTACATCAGGTAGCGATGAATCTACAAAAAAACTCATTATTCATTTAGAAAACGAAGTTAAAAAATACCAAGAACGTGAAGAGCGTTTAATGCAGCAAATCGACCGTATGCAGACGCTTATTGAGCTAAAAACTGTTGCACCTGCCACGGCAGTGCCACAACAAGATGCTACGGCATGCGACACCGATATGCCACAGCATGCGACAACACAACAAGACAATGATAATAAAAAGAATAATGAATTAAATATTGTAGAAAATGTGGCAGTGCCACAACAAGAAACTACAGCATACCACACCCAAACGCTACAGCATGCCACGTTGCAAAATGTGGTAGTGCCACAACCTAAAAAACGTGGCTTATTTGGCCGTGTGCTGAATGCTGTTTTTGATAATGACTAAGGGAGAGAGATCATGCCGAAACTGAAAGACATTGCCCTGGGAATTATTGTGGCCCCGCTGCTGATCCCGATCATGCTGATTGCATCGTACCAGGATAAAAAGGCACTTAAAAAAGAGCTGGATGAACGCCAAAAAGAAAAAGAGCAGGCATCCTAATTATTCAATTAACCTAAACAAAGTCGTGAAACATTGCTTAAATAATAGGCGTGGAACGTGACAAATCACAAAAAAGCCGTTCCAGTGCGCTGAACCCTAGAACGGCTTTGACTAAGATATTGATGCTTATAGGGAAATTTCAAGCATTTCGTATAAGGTGTATTATGTTAATTTTAGGAGATCTATACAATTCTGTACTTTTTCACAATCATAGAAAAAGCAAATAAAATACTTACCCAAAATAAATAATCAATAAAAAAATTGAGAAAAACAAATTGATCCATGCCGATGAAAATAAATAAAGGATTGATACTTATACTTCCGACTGGAGAGGTTTCACCATCTATAAGGAACTGTAGAGGAAATCCCCCAGCTATGACTTCAACTTTTTCAAGCTTATCTACAACTATGCGAGCAACTAATATATTTTTTTGATAAAGCAAAGATACATAAGTCAAAATAATCGCTAAGAAATTAAAATATAATATTTTTTTCATAACTATTCTTTATCTTTTAAATTAATTAAAAACAGCCAATAACATAAGCCAGGAAAGAGAGCCATAAAAATAGTCCATGTATTGGTATACATTTTCCACCACTCTTTCGA
>NZ_JARAMP010000087.1:0-1289 GCF_028802875.1 Seohaeicola sp. 4SK31
ATAAATTGAAGGATAAAAATCTATTTAATGGGCTTTTATGGGATGACTAATTTTGATGACCTTTCAATACCAAAACCTGTCCTGGTATTGAGGTCGTTAAAATTAGTCATCATTATTTAAAGTCTGTGTACTGATGTAATGCCGTAAAAATACGTTTTGCAGTTTCTTCCCTTACGGATTTGGGATCTCTCAAAATGTTAGCTATCCAAAGCGCAAAGGCATCATAGGTCGGAAATGTTGAAAGGTCTGATATATCACTAACACGACTTAGAATTGAGCTGTATTTATTGATTTGTGCATCACTGAGCTTGCAAAACATGTCTATAGTTTTTTGATCTCGCTCTGATGCTATCAATTTGGGTTTAGTTTTTTCTTTCACTGTGAACTTAAAGCCAACAACAGAACGTCCTTTTTTCACGTTCTCATAGGTCAGATTTATATCTGTATTTTTGGTAATCTCGTCTAGTGATGGTTTGATAACACGGTCTTTCAGATTGCAAAGCTTATCGTATGATTTAGGCAAACCAAGTTCACTTTTTATGTGTTCTAAGGACATTTCGAAGTGCCCCATTGCTTGGTGTTTTTTTGCTAAATGATAAAGGTCAAACGAGTAATCCTTTTTCAAACTTAACACGATGTCTTTTTTATACTTCGTGTAAGGATTTAATTTATCAAATTCTTTTAGCATCAAAAGAACTTCATCAGGAAAGCATATTGATATTGCACCGTTTTCGTATATTGCTCTAATTACCCAGTTACAGTAGGTTTTTTTCTTATTGTCTCCATAGGAGAAGTATCGTCTTAAAAGACTTTTGCTTGCTTCTTCCATTTGGGAATATGCTGAATTGGTTTTAATCCCGCACTCTTTCGCAAACTCTTCAGATGTTATTGTGATTGCATCTTTTTCAGTTGCATCCATTGTTCGAGCGATAGGACTAGCTAGAATTAACAATCGTTTTTCATCAATACTCATGCTTTTAAAGCACTCTTGAATTGTATTCTGCATAACGACCCAAGATACAGGATAGGTTTTCTTTAATTCCATGATACTACACTTTGCGTAATGTAGTTTTTTATAACATGTCGAATTATTTTTGCACATTATTTTTGTAGTTTTTTACATTAAACTACATTATGCCATTTGTAGTTTAATTCATGCCATTTGTAGTTTTAAATCATGCCATTTGTAGTTTTTTAAGTGCCAAAATCATGCCATTTGTAGTTTAATTCATGCCATTTGTAGTTTTTTAAAGTCTGAAAGCCTTGCTGCATAAGGCTTGTAAGGAGGT
>NZ_JARAMP010000088.1:0-1285 GCF_028802875.1 Seohaeicola sp. 4SK31
AGAGGTGGTTCGGTTGATCTGAACAGTTTCCAGGCGTTTCGTAAGTGGTTTTCCGCCTTGGTTATGCCGCTACCGCCTCGGGGCGCGGCTGGTTGAAGTAGGCCTGATCGGGGGTTTTCCCGTCAAGCGATGAATGCGGGCGGCGGCCGTTGTAGAAGGTCAGATACCGACCAATCCCAGCGCGGGCCTCCGATACGCTGGCATAGGCCCGCAGATAGACTTCCTCGTATTTGATGCTCCGCCACAAGCGTTCGACGAAGACGTTGTCGCGCCAAGCCCCCTTGCCATCCATGCTGATCTTGATCTCGCGGGCGGCCAGCACCTTGATGAAGTCGGTGGACGTGAACTGGCTGCCCTGATCCGTGTTGAAGATCTCGGGCGTGCCATAGCGAGCCAGCGCCTCTTCCACAGCTTCTATGCAGAAGTCGGCCTCCAGCGTGATCGACACCCGCCATGCCAGGACGCGCCGGGTGAACCAGTCCAGCACAGCCGCCAGATAGATGAACCCGCGGGCCATCGGGATGTAGGTGATGTCCATCGCCCAGACCTGGTTGGGCCGTGTGATCGGCAGCTTCCGGAGCAGATAGGGGTAGATCTTGTGCCCTGGCGCCGGTTTCGAGGTGTTTGGCCGACGATAGAGGGCCTCGATCCCCATCCGTTTCATCAACGTGGCAACATGTAGCCGCCCGACCTTGAACCCTTCCTGCACCAGCAGACCCTGCAGCATCCGGCTGCCCGCGAACGGGAATTCCATGTGCAGCTTGTCGATCCGATGCATCAGCTTCAGATCGGCGTCAGATACCGGGCGAGGCTTGTAGTAGACGCTGCCCCGGCTGATCCCCAGAACGATGGCTTGCCGACTGACGCTCAGCCTGGCGGTGGGATCGATCATTTTCTTGCGCTCGGCAACAGACCCGCCTTGCCGAGCGCGCCGGACAAAAAATCGTTCTCCAGCGTCAGCTCCCCGATCTTCGCATGCAAGGTCTTCACATCGATCGCCGGTTCAGGCTCGGCTTTCGGCGCCTCCCCGAACACCCCGGTCGCGCCCTCAAGCAACTGGTCACGCCACTGCTTGATCTGGTTCGGGTGAACGTCGAAATCCTGCGCCAGCTCGATCAACGTCTTCTCGCCCCTGATCGCAGCCACCGCCACTTTCGCCTTGAATGCCGGGCTGTGGTTCCGGCGTGGTCGTCTTGCCATGGTCTTCTCCTCGCTCGCAGCATCATGCTGCCATTGCGCGGAAAATCCACTTATCCTGGCTGTTCAGATTTCCGCAGCCACCTCT
>NZ_JARAMP010000089.1:0-1263 GCF_028802875.1 Seohaeicola sp. 4SK31
GCGGCGGTTCGGATGACACATGGAAGGGCTCAACCCATCTCTTGCAGAATATCCAGAATGTATGTATATTCTGGACAAATGGAGACCCTGATCATGCATGAGCTTCCCGAGTTCAAGGCGGCCGACCTGACGCGGCACACAAGTGACCTGTTTGACGCGGCCATTCGGTCGCCGATCGCGATCACCAAGCACCGCAAGCCGAAATTCGTGCTGATGAGCATGGACCAGTACCAGCAGCTCGCGCGGGGGGCCACGCAACAGGCTCATATGGTTGACGAGATGCCCGAGGATCTCAAGGCGCTGATGATAGAAGGGCTCGAGCGGGACTTGACGCAGTCTGATGACTAAGCCGAGCGCGGGAGAGGTGTTCCGCTACCCGTTCCTATGGAAACGAGAACAGATGGCGGGCGAGATCGAGGGTCGAAAGACGAGGCCTGTCTGCATCGCCGTCACTGTCTCCAAGTCCGATAGCGAGACCGTGGTGTTCATCCTGCCGATCACGACGCAGCCGCCTTTGCCCTCGCGCAAGTTCATCGAGGTACCACAGATCGAGTCGCAGCGCGTAGGGTTGGATACCCATGTCCGCAAATGGGTCATGCTGGACGAGATCAACACCGATATTCTGGAGCGGTCCTATGTCTGGGAGGACCGCACGCCCATCGGCACGTTCAGTTCCGTCTTCACATCCAAGATCCAGTCCAGCCTGATCGTGCTGGCTCGGTCGGGCGGGGCATCCGTTGTCGATCGGCTGAAGTAATCTCGATCACAGCAGGGTCTGTCTAGCTTCACTTGTTCCCGTCGATCCACTTCGACATCAGCCCCTTGTCGCGGAAACACTCATCCGGCACGGCGCGGCGTTTGATGCGGGCGAGACGCTCGGCAAAAGCGACCTGCTTTGATGTCGGGCGGCTGTCCTGCGCGCCCGGGTTCAACTTGGCTTGTGCGTCGATCCAGGCGCTCAGGGACCGCCGATCTTGCTGAACCTCCCACGGCAAAAGCGTCTGGTTGCGCAAGGCCAGCGCGCGCGCATAGGCGATCTGCTTGGGCGTCGCGGGCAGGGCGTAGGTGGTGCTTTCCATCGGGGATCTCCCTTCTTAGCGTGGTTCTTAAAATAGAACATAACAGGAACAAAATCAAGCCACCTGCGGAAATCATGGGGTTTGAGAGGAAGAGGAGGGCCGGGGGAGGTCAGGCCTGAGGATGCCCGAAAGAGGGTGTCCGGGCCTGATCCTGTTCCTCATTGGGGTCTGATGCCGGAAAGTG